>JABJPZ010000186.1 GCA_018663635.1 Crocinitomicaceae bacterium | reverse complement strand
GAGTGGAATGGTCCTGCACCAACCCCTGCACCAGTCGGCATTCTTACTACTACATCTGCATTTTCACCCCACCGATAATTTAGTTTTGCAAGATTGTTAATGATTTGATTAAACCCACAGGTAACAAAATCTGCAAACTGCATTTCCATTACTGCTTTAAATCCATTAATAGACAAGCCTAAAGCAGTTCCAACTATGGCAGATTCACAAAGTGGTGTATTCCTAATCCGATCTTTACCAAATCGATCTACAAATCCTTCTGTGACCTTAAAAACACCTCCGTACTCAGCAATATCTTGTCCCATTATAACGAGATTATCATATTTTTCCATGGATTGACCCAGTCCATCTGAAATTGCATCGATTAATCGCTTATCACTTGTACTGCCTGATTTTGGTCGCGTTTCAGTGAATTCAGTGAATTGGTAGACACCAGACTCTTCAATATTGGTTTGGGCACACATATCAGGCTCTGCATAAGCAATTTCAAGCGCATCATTAATTTCAGATTTAATACTTTGAGTCATTTGTTCGACTTCCGATTCTTTAATCACCTCAGACCTTATCAAAAACTTTTCAAAGTTCTTCAGCGGATCCTTCTTCGCCCATTCATCTTGAATTCCGTCTGGATAATACTTCGTTCCTGAAGCCTCTTCATGGCCACGCATACGGAAAGACATACATTCTAATAAAATAGGCCTTGGCTTTTTAGAAATTGACCTTTTTAATTTTTTTACCGTGTTAAATACTTCGGTAATGTTGTTTCCATCGACTTGCAATGCTTCTATGCCATATCCAATTCCTTTATCGATAAATTGTTCACATCTAAATTGCTCGGAAGACGGTGTAGATAAACCCCATTGGTTATTTTCAACAACGAAGATAACTGGCAAATCCCAAACAGCCGCTACATTTAACGCTTCGTGAAAATCTCCTTGACTAGCGCCTCCATCACCCGTAAAAACCAGCGTTGTTTTACCAGAGTCTCTTAATTTATGAGCTAAGGCAATTCCGTCTGCCAACCCCAGTTGAGGGCCTAAATGGGATATCATTCCAACTATAAAGTGCTCTTTGGTACCAAAATGAAATGAACGGTCTCTGCCTTGTGTATATCCCAACGCTTTTCCTTGAAATTGTGCAAATAATCTTTCAAGAGGCACATTCCGTGAAGTAAATACGCCCAGATTACGATGCATTGGCAGCATAAACTCATCCTCGTCCATGGCCAGTGTGCATCCAACAGAAATCGCTTCTTGACCAATTCCTGAAAACCACTTTGAGATTTTGCCTTGCCTGAGCAAAATAAGCATTTTCTCTTCTATCAACCTAGGCCTGAGTAGGTTATAATATAAATCTTTTTGAAGATTATTTGACAACCCCTTAACTCCATATTTCATCATTTCCTTATCCAAGACCGACATTTGTATATTTGCTTTCCAACAAAAGTATTCTTTTTACTAGCTTAAATTACTATAAAAGACCTCAAAATATTAGTAGTTTCGCATAGAATTTAGATCGCTAGCAACTTTTTGTAGTAATAGCGCGTCTAGGAAAGAAATAGGATAACATGAAAAATATTTTGGCAATTTGCTTTCTAGTAACATTTAGTTCGCAAATTTTCGCAACGCACATCGCTGGCGGCAACATTGAAGTGAAATATGTCAGTATGAACCAGTATCAAGTTATTGTAAAAGTGTATCGGTCTTGCGAGTCGTCATCCGCACCTATGCCAACAACAATAGATGTGGGCATTTATCGATTAGATACAGATGTATTGTTATCCAGTCATACGTTAAATAGTCCTACTATAACAACAAACCTTCCTTTTGGAGATAGTTGTTATACACCTACGGGCTTATGTGTTGATAGAGGTATTTTTACTTCTGCTATTATTACCATACCAGATTACACGGCTGGTTACTATCTTCAAACACAGCTTTATGCGCGAAACAATAGCATAACCAATATTCAATCTCCTGGCGATACGGGAATGTCGTTTTATGCGGAAATGCCAGACCCCGCAATAGGAGTATATAATTCACCTGAATTCGGACCGTACCCTGCAGATGCCTATTTATGTGTTGGATTTACAAAATATTTTGATTTTGGGGTAACTGATCCTGACGGCGACAGTTTATCATACGAATTAGTGAATCCCCTTGATTGTGCAACTGCCGCTTCGACAACGAATGGCACCTACTCGAAACCTTACCCACCTATAACCTGGGCCTCAAGTCCTCCATTTGGTCCAACTTTTAGCCTGGCAGATATTTGTGGAGGAGCACCTCCAATGACTGTTGATCCGGTAACGGGAATTATAAATGCGAGTCCAGATAACATTGGTAAATACGCATTTGCCTTAAAAGTACATGAGTGGAGAGCTGGCGTTAAAATTGGAGAAACAACCTTAGACATCCAATACGAGGGACTGGCGTGCACAGTTGATTCTCCTCCTTTATTCACAACTTTAGATGATACTATATCTGTTATTGTTGAAGAGCAAATTTGTTTTGATATTATGTCTTATGACAATGATGGGTTAGATACCATTTATTTAACACCTATTTCTACGGAGTTTGACTTAATTGGAAATTTCGTCTCTCCAACTCCATCAGGAGGGTCTTCTTCAGGAGCTTATTATTATCTAGATTATATGGGGCAAGATACCATTTGGATACCTCATTTTGAAGATATTGGAGGCGGAACTTACGAGGGAATTGGAGAAATTCCTTTGAGGTATTGCTGGAATCCCCCTTGCGAAACAGTTGATTCTGTTTTTGGTCTCGACTTAATTACCTATTCCCTTGGTTGTTCTGGGTCAGATACAACAACGACCAATGTAGAAATTGCTGTAATCAATATTGTCCCTCCCATCATGCTATCTATTCCAGATACGATGAATGTTACTTTTAACGACAGTATTTGCTTCGAAGTATTTGCAACGGATACGGTTAATACGCAAGACACCTTATTCATCGAACCGACTAGCTCGTTGTTTGACTTTAGTGCCAATTATATTAGTCCTACATTATCAGGGGCAGGTAGTGCTTATTATTTAAATTTTATGGGGCAGGATACCGTTTGGATGAATAACTACGTATATACGTCCAATTTGGCCGTTGGTGCTGTGCAGGATGTTCCTTTAAAATATTGTTGGAAAGTTGATTGTGGAGATGTGTTTATTGAAGATGTTGATTTACAGTTTATGGCGTATTCTACCAAATGTAATTCAGACACCACCTATAATGGTTCTTCTATTCATGTTGACCCACCTCAAGGCTATGTATATCCAGTTGCCAACGTATTCACTCCAAATGGAGATCAAAAAAATGATTTTTTCGAGCTGGAAGGAATTGCTGACCCCTGTTATGATACTGTGCATGTTGAAATATTTAATCGTTGGGGATTAAAGGTGTTCGAGTCTAACGATCCAGAGTTTAAATGGGACGGCAAAAACAAGCGTGGTGAAGACTGTGCAGAGGGAATATTCTACGTACTTATTTTTGGAACATATGGTTCTACATACGACTCAACTACTGGATTTAGGATTCCGAACGCAATTGAAGATCAATTTCATTTAACATTGTACAGATAGTAAACTGTCGTAAAGCTCAATGTATTTTGATAGCACTTGGTCAATAGAAAAGCTCTTTGCCCTTTCTAAAGCTTGATTTTTATATTTCGTGCAATCATTAAATATTCGCTGAGCATTTTTAACCATTTCTTCAATGTCACCTACTTCGTGCAATAATCCTCCTACACCGTGTTCAACTACTTCAGGCAGACCTCCGGTATTTGATGCTACAACAGGAACACCTGAAGCCATTGCTTCTAATGCAGCTAATCCAAAACTTTCGGTTTCTGATGGAAGCATGAAAAGGTCAGAGATCTGAAGCACATCCTGTGGATATTTAATGCTTCCGAGAAAATGGATGTACTCACAAACTCCCAATTCTCTGCACATTCGTTCCACATTATCTCTCTCAGGACCGTCGCCAATTAACAACAAAGTTGCAGGTTGAAACTCGATAATTTTCTTAAATGCAATTATAATATCGGGAATCCTTTTTACTTTTCTAAAGTTAGATATGTGTGTAATTATCTTTTCTCCATTGGGTGAGTACTTATTCCTGATAAGCACATTAGGATTTCTTTGATAGTTCTCCAATCGAATAAAATTCGGAATCACTTTAATCTCTTTCTTAACCTTAAAATAGTTTAATGTATCTCTTTTCAAACTATTAGAAACAGCAGTTACCGCATCTGAATTGTTTATCGCAAAATTAATAACTGGTTCAAAAGATGCATCCTTACCAACCAAGGTAATATCTGTACCGTGCAGTGTTGTAATAAACGGGATTTCGATTCCTTGAGATAGTAAGATTTGTTGGGCCATGTAAGCAGCTGAAGCATGTGGCACAGCGTAGTGAACATGAAGCAAATCTAGATTCTCATACTTTACTACATTAACCAACTTACTAGTCAACACCAACTCGTAAGGTGTGTACGTAAATAATGGATAATCAGAAACTCGAACTTCGTGATAATGAATATTTTTATTAAATCCACCTAATTTTACCGGCTGGCTGTACGTAATAAAATGAACTTCATGCCCAATTTTCGCTAATTCCTTGCCCAACTCCGTAGCTACAATTCCACTCCCACCATAAGTAGGATATAATACAATACCTATTTTCATAAATCTAGCTTCGATTCGTTTGCCGAATTTACAGCATTATACAATACACGTTGAATCTTAGTTCGGATTCCCATAGAAATGATTTTTCGATTTCCCGCATCTGGGTAAACTCGATTAGATAGAAAAACATAAACTAAGTTCAATTTAGGATCAACCCATGTTAACGTTCCTGTAAAACCAGAGTGACCAAAACTTTCGTCAGATGCACATTTACTACAAGTTGGACCACTACCACCTTCTCTTACCGGTTTATCAAATGCAATTCCCCGCCTATTTCTGTTTTCTAAGAATGGTGAAGCTGTATATTTTCTTACAATAGAATCAGACAAATACCTGGTTCCACCATATGTTCCATAGTTGCAATACATTTGCATCATTACGCCTAAATCATTTGCATTTGAAAATAATCCTGCATGACCTTGAACTCCTCCAAACATTGCTGCACCTTGATCATGAACATGACCATGAACTAACTGATGTCTAAAATAGTCGTCCCGTTCCGTTGGTACAATGTTGTCCTTCTGAAACCTATCTAGTGGCTTGTAGCCAATCTGTTCAAGCCCCATCGGCTTGTAAAAATTACTATCTACAAACTGCTGCTGACTCATCATGCTGCCCTTAGTTACTATCCTATTAATGAAATAATAACCCAAATCTGAATATTTATATTTCTTGTTTGCAGAAACCGGAGTTCCTAAGATTCTTTTAAAAACTGTATCCTGGTAATTTGGATTTAACCAAAGACCTTCCGCCACTTCAATTGTGTTAAAGAGTGTTTTCTTTGGACTATAAAGTTTAAAGCTTGGTTGCCCTTTGTGCAGTGTTCTGACATAAAAGGGAATCCAAGAGACAAATCCAGCCTGATGCGTTAACATGTCTTTTAATCCTACATCTTTATAGGAAGTACTATCAGTTAAGTTAGGCAGATAATCTCCTAACGTTTTTTCAATATCAAATTGTCCTTGGTCTTCCATTTTCATTATGGATGCAGCTGAAGAGGCAATTTTCGTTATTGAAGCAATATCATACACATCTTTAAGATCTACTTCTCGGTCACCTTCATAGGTATGTTTTCCAAATGCCTTATGGTAAAACACATTTCCATCTTTAATTGCCATTATCTGACATCCGGGAAAAACATGTTGAGCAATCGCGTCCTTCGCTATACTGTCTATAGCGGCCAGTTCCGAATGACCAATACCAATATCCTCAGGTATCGTATATTTCAGCCGAGTTCTGTCCTCCCAAGTAATACCAAAACCCTCAGGATATTTTTCATTAATAGATACTGGTAATTTTCCTCTAGCCGGTATTCCATGAAAAAGTAACTGAGAAGCAACATCTAAAACAGCGGTTTCTTCTTCATAAGCAACTACAATTGCTTTTAAATCTATCAATGAATCTAGCTTACTTAAAGCGTAGGGATTGCCGAAATGAACCAATACAGTAGGTCTTAGGATGGCCAATTCTTGAATAATTTTAATCGCATCTTTTGTTAAACCATAGTTGTTTTTTACTCGTTGACTTAAATCATGCGTCGAGACTATAATAATATCGTGTTCCGCAATTGTTTTGATATTTTCTAATACTTGCGTATGTGTACCATTGTTGTCCAACTGCAATACATCCAATTTACAATATCGATCCATCCCTGCTGAGAAAGCATCAGAAGCTGGTTCACCTATTGATATCCCCAGAATTTTTTTTGATTCTAAAGTGGTCAATGGTAAAACATCCGACTCATTTTTCACCACCGTCAATGCTTCTTCATAAATGCGTCTTTTAAGCAGTTCGGCTTTTTTATTATTTAAATCTTCGTGCAAATTATCTTTTCCAATTGGCACAAATTTATCCACACCAAATGTCTTTTTATATTCTAGAATTTTCCGAACTCTTTTGGTTATCTCCTTTGCAGAAATTTCTTTGCCTTTGATTGCTTCTTTAATCTTTTTTATAGCAGTGGGCACATCCTCAGAAAACAGCAAAACATCGTTACCAGCCAGCAAAGCCTTAACGTCCACTTCTCCGGGTTTGTAGTAAGCACTTACTCCTTTCATATTTAAAGCATCTGTAAAAATGAGCCCTTCGAAACCCATCTCCTCTTTTAATAATTGAGTAACAACTTTAGGAGAAAGAGTTGTTGCTAAATCCGTCGTTGATTCTAATTTCGGAACCCGCAAATGAGCAACCATGATACTGCCTATGTCTTGTTGAATTGCATTTTGAAAAGGAAATAACTCAACCGAATCCAATCTAGCCCGGTTATGTGGCACTGTCGGTAATGATTTGTGCGAATCTTGGTCTGTATCGCCATGACCGGGAAAATGCTTTCCATTGGCTAAAACACCATTATTTTGTAATCCTCTTAGGTATTGAATTCCTTTGCGTGATACATTTTCTCTGTTTTCACCAAAAGAACGGTAATTGATAACTGGGTTGTTAGGATTGTTATTGACATCCAGCACGGGCGCAAAATTAACGTGTACACCAATTCGTTTACAATGATTAGCAATTTCCATTCCCATTTGATATACCAAAGTATCCTCCTGCATGGCACCAAGTGTCATTTGTTTAGGAAACTTAAATGTAGAGTCTAGTCGCATCTTTAAGCCCCACTCCGCGTCGATACCAATCATCAAAGGCACTTTACTTTTAGACTGATAGAAATTGGTTAAATCAATTTGACGTGCTGGTCCACCTTGAAAGAAGATTAATCCACCAATGTGGTACTCTTCTATCAGATTTGTGATTTTTTGGCGATGCTGTTCATCCCGGTTTGAGTAAGCAGCAATCATGAATAGCTGACCAATTTTTTCGTCCAAAGACATCTTTCTGACTACACTATCCGCCCAAGATTTTGAGGGATTATCCGTATTACTCCCGACGATTAATGGGCCACCAGCAAATGACACATTAAGCATAAATATTGCTATTACTCCGAATACGTACCGCATAACCTCCCTTCTTTCAATTAAAATTACCTTAATCCCGTTTATCTAATTCAGGCTTTCTATCATCTTATCCTAAAGCCATTGTGAATAGTGTCACTTTTCTTATTATTCGTCAACAACCGTGCCCACAATATTTTGATTCTACCTTCGGTTATGTAGATAGATTCTTAAATTTGTGTTATGATTCTTAAAGAAGGAATAGGATTATTTAAAATCCGAAGACCAAAGTCTTTCAATCTTGCTACTCGATACTACGATGAGGACAAGGAACGATTGATGCGAAGAGTCCATGAAATTGAACAAGAAAAAGGTAGAGAGGAAGGGGAAAGAGTTCGTCGAGAAATGAACTTCAGAAATAAGACGGATATCGATTGGAAGAAAAAACAAATAGCAAAGGCGAGAACTAAAAGTAATCTTAGATTACTAATTATCTTAGCGATTCTCACTGCGACGTTCGTTTATCTTTATAAGAATATTGATGCGATTTCTTCGACCTTTGAAAAATTAGGCGGATAATCTATGCCAGATGTCATTAAGTTACTCCCGGATCACGTTGCCAGCCAAATTGCAGCTGGAGAAGTTGTGCAGCGACCAGCCTCTGTTGTAAAAGAGTTGTTAGAAAATGCGGTGGATGCAAAAGCTAAAAACGTTCAAGTCATTCTTAAAGATGCCGGACGTACGCTAATACAAGTCATTGATGATGGAATTGGAATGAATCCAACAGATTCTAAAATGTGTTTTGAAAAACACGCTACTTCCAAAATTAAGTCGGTAGACGATCTTTTTTCAATTCAGACTAAAGGATTTAGAGGTGAGGCAATGTCATCCATTGCAGCAGTAGCTCAAGTTGAGGTTAAATCTCGAACAACAAATGAAGAATTAGGTACCCGATTAATTATCGAAGGTTCAGAAATCAAATTGAATGAACCCTGCCCCACTCTTAATGGAACTAACATTCAGGTTAAAAACCTCTTTTACAATGTTCCTGCAAGAAGAAATTTTCTCAAATCAAATGCTGCCGAATTAAGGCGTGTAATTGAAGAATTTCTGCGTGTTGCTCTAAGCCATCCAGAAATCGGAATGAAATTACATCACAATGGTAACGAAATCCATAATGTGATCGGTCAGAGTCTTCGACAACGTATCGTTGCGATAATGGGTAAAAATTACAACGAGAAATTGGTTCCCATTGAAGAAGACACGACGATTATCAAAGTAAGTGGGTTTATTGGTAAGCCAGAAGCAGCAAGGAAAACCAGAGGAGAGCAATATTTCTTTGTTAATAATCGATTTATAAAAAGTCCGTATCTCAATCATGCTGTTGTAAAAGCATATGAAGAACTGATTGCACCAGACCAACATCCTTCTTATTTTATTTATTTAACGGTTGATCCTGCAACAATTGATGTTAATATTCACCCAACAAAAACGGAAATTAAATTTGAAGACGAACGAGCTATCTATGCTATTCTTCGTTCTGCTTCCAAACAATCTCTGGGTCGATACAACATCGCACCAACACTAGATTTTGAACAGGAAACCAGCTTCGAAATAACTCCATTACCAAAAGACAGAACCATTTCCCCGCCGAATGTAAAAGGAGATCCTGACTACAATCCTTTTCACCTTTCTTCTGCACAATCAGACTTTAAAGCAAAAAAGGCCAGCTCTTCTGACATCCTGGCACTCGAGAACATGTATAAAAATACCAATGACTCGCCCGATGTTGTTAATGATAAAGAAGAATTAATGGAGGTAGAAGAGCAACGTCTACCCTATCAGCTGCATAAAAAGTACATTATCAATCACATTAAATCAGGATTTATTCTGATTGACCAACAAAAGGCGCATGAAAGAATCTTGTTTGAGAGATATATTCAAAAAATTGCAAATAATGCAATAAGTGCTCAGCAGGTGCTATTTCCCATTACCATCGAATTGAGCAATCAAGACATTGCCTTGCTACAATCTGTCAGTAAACAGCTAAATGGAATGGGATTTGATATATCAGAATTTGGACAAGGATCTATCATTATTAATGCTATTCCATCTGTGATGAATGAAATGAACTTACAACATGCTTTTGAGCTTATACTATCCAGTCTTGCGGACGAAGATCAAATAAGTATTCGTTTTGAAGAAAAGCTGGCGCGAAGTATGGCAAAAGCAGAGTGTATAAAAGGTGGACGATCACTTTCTGTTTTAGAAATGCAAAACTTAATAGATGAGTTATTTGCTTGTGAACAACCTTTTTATTCTCCTGCCGGGAAACCGACTACAGTCAATGTTCCATTAGAGGAATTTGAAAAGAAATTTGACTTATAAATAATGCTACAGAACATTTTTAGAAACATGCCCCCCGTTGTCAAGAACTTACTCTTGATTAATGTTGTTCTCATGGTGGCCAACTTTGTTTTTTCAAGCCAGCAATTAAATTTAAATAGTATTCTAGGCGCCTATTATTGGGGCTCTGAGAACTTTGAGCCCTATCAAATTATCACGCACATGTTTATGCATGACAACAGGGGGCTAATGCACATCCTTTTCAACATGTTTGCATTGGTCATGTTTGGCAGTCAAATTGAGCGGGTTTGGGGACCAAAACGATTCCTATTGTATTATTTAATCTGCGGATTAGGATCTTATATATTACATAACGTTGTCACAATGGTTGAAATTCAACCCTATTTAGAAATGCTTTCCAATGATCAATTAGCAATTTATACCAAGACAGGAGAAGTTTATACTAATTGGCCAGAAGCAACATTAAAAATTCTTTACGGCACGGAAAACACACCTCTAGTTGGCGCGTCTGGAGCTATTTTTGGATTACTGGCTGCTTTTGCATGGCTGTTTCCTAACACAGAACTCATGCT
>JABJPZ010000185.1 GCA_018663635.1 Crocinitomicaceae bacterium | reverse complement strand
TAATTTTGGCAATGCTATTAAGGATGTCGCTGAAGGAAATGAATTGAAAAACTTTAAATATGTATTCTCGACAGGCGAGTTCATCGATTCTCTTGAATTACGAGGTACAGTTTATAGTGCGCAACAAGGAATCCCCCTTGAAGGGGCGCTGGTTGGCTTATACAAAACCTTAGGTGATTCTATCCCTTATTTTTCTCAACCCAATTATGTTGGTTTAACCAATAGTGCTGGGTGGTTTTCCATTGAGAATATCAAGGAAGGTACTTACAAAACAATCGCATTAACCGATGAAAACGGAAATTACAAATACGATTATCAATCTGAAGGAATTGGATTCTTAAAAGAAAACGTTGTCATTGATAAAATTGATTCTAATGCTTCAATGCTTAATTTGTACACCTTTTATCCTGAGTCAAAAAACGTAATGGTTATAAAAAAGGTTGGATTTACAAATGGATGCGCAAAAGTAATTTTTAATAAAGGCGTTAATATTGAGATGTTTCGTTCTTTGGAAACTACCAACAAAACAAAATTCGTGTGGAGCAGCAACAGAGACAGCTTGTGCGTTTATACCAATAATCGTTCGAAAAATTTTAAATTCTCTTTGTTGCAATCTGATGGATCGAGAGATACCATTTCCATTTCACTATCTAAAAAGCTCCCAAAGTTTAAATTAAAAGTTTTGCCTAAAGAATTTGATGCTTTGGAAGAGTTGAAATTGATCTTTAACGAGTCTATTTCTGAGTTCTTATCGGAAGATATCGATTTGATGAAAGACAGTGTGAGGATGCCTATAACTTTATCTATTGATACTCAAAAACCCTATCAAATGACTGTGAATGGTAATTACGAGTCTAATTCAAAATATACCCTCACGCTTGATTCGGCAAGTATTATCGATGCTACTGGAAGGGCATTAGATTCAACAACTATACAAGTCAGCACATTTAAAGAAAATTACCTGGGATTTCTTACCGTTAACGTTATTACCGATAATAAAGAAAATATGTTTTTGGAACTACTGGATCCAAAAGGTAAATTGATTCGTATTTCTGATAGTTTTTATGGCGCACAGGCAATCAATTTTGATGAATTACTTCCCGGAAAATACAAGGTTAGACTTATTCATGATAATAATTTTAACAATCAATGGGACACTGGTGACTACAATGCTAAATTGTATCCTGAACGAGTAATCAACTTTGATAAATCAATCAATGTAAGGTCTAATTGGAGCCTGGTAGAAGATTGGGAAATTGATAAGGAATAGAACTTCCATTTAAGTTAAATCGAAATCATCTCGGTCTAGTAAAACGGGGAATTTCTTCCTAAATTCTCTTTGAGACTCTTTATCCAATTCTACAATTGCAATTTCTGAAGAATCATTCCCAACAGATGATAAAGTCTGTCCTTTTGCATCTACCGCTACTGTCCCACCGTTGTATTTTATTCCAGAACCATCTATTCCAATTCGATTGACGCCTAATACATAACACTGATTCTCAATAGCTCTGGCTTCAAGCAATGTCGACCACGCACCTATTCTAGCTGCTGGCCAATTTGCAATATAAATAAGGCAATCGTAGTCACAATCATTCCTACTCCAAACAGGAAACCTAAGATCATAACAAATCAAAGGACAAAATTTCCATCCTTTGTATTCTATAATCAGCCTTTTTGTTCCGGATTCATAGTGTTTATTCTCATCGGCCATACTAAACAGGTGCTTTTTATCATAAAAGAATACTGTTCCATCTGGGCACACCCAATGCAAGCGATTGTAATATTGATTATTGTCACAAATAACAATGCTTCCTACAATTACCGCTTCCTTTTTTTTTGCAAATAACTTCATCCAACCAACTGTGGAACCATTGACTTTTTCTGCCAAACTTTTACTTCTCATTGAAAATCCTGTCGTAAACATTTCAGGAAGGACAATCACATCTACCTTTTTGGTCAAAGAATTCAAAAGCTGCTCAAAATGCAAAAGGTTTGCTTGGGGGTTTTCCCAAACCAAATCAGTTTGAATCAATGCAAATGTTAATGAACTATTCATGAGTCGTGTAACACTCATAAATATATTTTGACTTTTCTTCCACGATATCATTTAAAATAATCATCGTAGCTAGGGCTACTTGGGAATAATTCTGAGAGGCATTCTTAAATCCACCCCATTCACTCTGCCACATAGTCTTTATCAAATCCATACCTCCACTTTTGGCATCAATGGAAGTCAATAAGCCATTCACATTACCCGCGCCAGCATGATAAATATGCAATACGAACAATTTAAACCAAAGGTCATCTTCGCAATATTCCAACTGATGTTTTGTTAAAATTCTTTTTGCAGCAGGAATGCAAGTTTTTGTTAAAAGACTTGCAGCGCCTTTAGCTGATTTATCAAAATCTTTTCTTTCATCAACTTGATTATTTACTTTAAGCCCATGAGAGCGAGCCACACTTTTCATTAATTGAAAGGGACCATAAGCACCTGCATTAGAACGGGCTAATTTACCAGGGCTTTCAATCAATAGTATTGCTTGTGCGTACCAGGGGTCTGTATGAATATCTGAAAATAGCTCAATACCCTTAGATATAGACGGCATTACTTTTTCAAAATCATAGAATGCTCTTTTTCCAGAGGTCAAATAAATTTTTGTTGTATAATCTAGACAATACGCTTTTCTAATACTGTCTTTATAGAAAACTCTCTGGGCAGATGATTTCTTTTTATAGTTTTTATAGGAAGTAGAAAATAAAACCTGTCTTGTAGACGCAACATTTACAACACAAGAATCCTCATGAGTTGCCATTACCATCCTCCAAAAATTTGGTTGAGCTAAAGTATCCCAACTTTCATTAAAAAGTTGATGGTTCTTAACAAAATAAGCAAAAGAGCTGTCCTGTTCTGAATACACTTCAATAACACTGCTGGTCTGCGCTATTGCATTAGTAAATAGTAATAGCTGGCAGCAAACTAAACAAAAATACACCCTCATTTTCTCCATTTCTCTAAAATCTTATTGACACAGATGAATATAGTATTCCATCTTGACCTTAAAAATAACTGTTAGTAAGAATGTTTGAGAGATGAGTGGAACCATCTTTCCATAATCCCTTGTTGAATAGCGCTATAAACAATTACGCAAACGTTATAAAATGGTTACTGAATATTAAATTTTCAATAGTATTTCTCCTGCACGTTCTATCGTTTCATTGTGCTTTGCAAAGCAAAATCGAAGCACCTTATTCGTATCTGGAGTATTGTAAAAAACCGACACAGGAATAGATGCTATTTT
>JABJPZ010000184.1 GCA_018663635.1 Crocinitomicaceae bacterium | reverse complement strand
ATCAAACTATCCGTTGTCGACCCGTAAGGTATTTCTGTAATTACCAAAGTCTTAGAATCAATTTTAGATAATTTAGCTCTTACTCTTACTTTACCACCCCTCAGCCCATCATTGTAGTTTAAAAAGTCAGCCATCCCTCCATTTGGAAAGTCCGGAAGAATTTTCGGCTTCTTACCCCGAAGAACATCAATTGACCCGTCTATCAACTCATTAAAGTTGTGAGGCAGCATTTTACAGGCTAAACCAACCGCAATCCCTTCCGCCCCTTGCGCTAAGAGCAATGGAAACTTAACCGGCAAATGAACAGGCTCTTTATTTCGACCATCATAAGACGCCAACCAATCTGTAGTTTTAGGGTTAAATGAAGTATGTAGCGCAAATTTTGTAAGTCTAGCCTCTATGTATCTTGGGGCGGCAGCACGATCACCTGTAAGGGTATTTCCCCAATTACCCTGCGTATCAATAATAATATCTTTTTGGCCAATTTGAACCATAGCATCACCAATGGACTGGTCGCCATGAGGATGATACTTCATGGTATTTCCGATGACATTGGCGACTTTGTTATAACGTCCATCATCCAGTTCCTTCATGGAGTGTAAAATTCTCCTTTGAACGGGCTTTAGCCCATCATTTAATGCCGGAACAGCTCGTTCCAGAATTACGTATGACGCATAATCCAGGAACCAATCTTCATACATTCCAGAAAGTAGGGTAATGTTTCCACCATCCTCACCATCTTCTTTGCTCGCATTGGTTTCTTCATCAGCACCTGCAGCATCGCTATTTTTGCCGTTGACATTCTCTTCAGAGCTATTCTCTGAATGATCGTTTTTTTCCTCGTCGTTTTCCTCTCCCATTACTACTTTATTCCTTTTCTATTGACTTCATATTCTACGAATCTTCGTCAACTAAATCAGTTTCAACTCTTAAATTGTTGATAATAAACTCTTGTCTATTCGGCGTATTCTTTCCCATATAAAATTCAAGTATTTTATCAATACTTGAATCTTGGCCAATCACAACTGGCTCTAATCTCATGTCTTCGCCAATAAAATTTTTAAACTCATCCGGAGATATTTCTCCAAGCCCTTTAAACCGAGTTATTTCAGGAGACTTACCTAAATCACGGATAGCAGATTGACGCTCCTCTTCTGAATAACAATACCTGGTTTCTTTCTTATTTCGAACTCGAAATAAAGGCGTTTGCAAAATAAAAACATGTCCTTTTCTCACCAGATCTGGAAAAAACTGTAAAAAGAACGTCATTAATAACATCCTGATATGCATACCATCGACATCAGCATCAGTTGCTATAACAACCCTGTTGTATCTAAGACCTTCCATTTCCTCTTCGATATTGAGTGCCGCTTGAACCAAGTTGAACTCTTCATTCTCATAAACTACTTTTTTTGTTAACCCATAAGAATTTAACGGTTTACCTCTTAAACTAAATACAGCTTGCGTTCTCACATCTCTTGATTTGGTAATGGAGCCACTTGCCGAGTCTCCTTCAGTAATAAAAACTGTAGTTTCCTCTCTACGATCACTTTTTAAATCATTATAATGAATTTTACAATCGCGCAATTTTTTGTTGTGTAAATTGGCTTTTTTAGCACGTTCCCTTGCTAATTTTCGAATACCTGAAAGTTCCTTTCTTTCCTTCTCTGATTGCTTAATTTTCTTTTCTAAAACATCTGCAATTTCTGGATTCTTATGCAAAAAGTTATCGAGCTTTTGTTTTAAAAAATCCATGACAAAACCACGTATAGATTTTCCGCCAGGCTCAATGTCCAAAGAGCCAAGCTTCGTTTTTGTTTGAGATTCAAAAATGGGCTCCATTACCTTAATACTAACAGCCGCAACTATACTTTGCCGAATATCTATTGGCTCATATTTACCATAAAAATCCTTAATTACTTTAGCCAGTGCCTCTCTAAAAGCAGACTGATGGGTACCACCTTGCGTTGTGTGTTGTCCGTTCACAAAAGAGGAATAATCCTCCCCATAGGACCTGACGTGCGTAAAAGCAACTTCAATGTCTGCTCCTTCTAAATGTACAACTGGATACAACGGATCACCATCCATGTTATCCTCAAGCAAATCTTTTAATCCATTCTTAGAAGAAAACTGCTTGTTATTCAAATTAATTGTTAGCCCCCTATTCAGATAGCAATAATTCATGAATAATTTTTCCAAATAAGGCTGTTTAAATTGGAAATTTTTAAACACTGTTTCGTCAGGCATGAACTTCACGTAAGTACCATTCGGTTCTGTTGTAGATGATATTTTATTATCCAGAGTCAGCGATCCCCTTTCAAATTCAGCACGTTTCACTTCTCCTTCTCTGTATGCCTCAACGATAAAATAATTGGATAATGCATTAACCGCTTTACTTCCAACGCCATTCAATCCGACAGATTTTTTAAAAGCCTTAGAGTCGTATTTACCTCCGGTATTCATTTTCGAAACCACGTCTACCACTTTACCTAATGGAATACCACGTCCAAAATCTCTAACCGTTACGGCTCCATCCTTCAGCTTAATGATGATCTTTTTTCCGTGCCCCATTACAAATTCATCGATACAATTATCAACTACCTCTTTGACAAGTACATAAATACCATCATCTACTGCAGAACCATCCCCTAACTTTCCAATATACATACCAGGCCGCAACCTGATGTGCTCTTTCCAATCAAGAGATCGTATATTCTCTTCCGTATACTTCACTTCTTTTGCCATCGAATTAAATTTATACAAATTGACCTATGACCTAAGACAGTCCCGGCTATTGTTATCAACAAGAAAGTGTAGAATGTGAACTCTGAATCGAAAGACTCAACAATCAATGCCAATCTTTAACTAAAAAAGATTTCTATTCGTATTGGGTTCCAATGTACATTTGCCTGATCAATTCAATGTGCGCAATGAAGATTTCAAAATCAAAAAGAAATATATTAATGTTAGTTTTGATGCTATTAATTCTTATAGTTGTTTTCGTTCCAATTATTCAACACTACAAAAGCAAAACAGTTATGAACTTGTATTTTTCTTCTGAAAGGTGGAGCAAGTTGAAATTACGCTATAATAACTATCCTGTTCATACAGATTGCGCATTATTATTTGGTGATAGCATGACTGAAAATTTTGAAAAGCACATTTCTAATTCACACATATTAAATTTTGGCATTAGCGGTGATTTTTCATCTGGACTCATACAGAGAATTCATTCAGTCGTAAAACAACAACCCAAACAAATATTTATTATGATCGGAATAAACGACCTCATTGAAAAAGTGCCCGTTTCGACCATAAAAAAAAATTATGTAACTGTACTCAGTCAGCTACAAAAAGAATGCCCAGAATCAGAAATATTTGTTCAAAGCACCCTTCCAACTCGAGGAATAAATAGCCTGTTTAGCTCAAGTACAAACACAAATAAGAAGGTGTCCGAATTAAATATCCTTATGAAAATGATCTGTAAAGAGCTTAATATCTCCTTTATTGATTTGTACCCACTATTCTTAGACCATCACAGCCTACTTAGGAAAGAGCTTTCTTTAGATGGTATTCACTTAACAAAACAGGGATATGATTTATGGAAAAGCGAACTTCAGAAACACATTAAATTCTCTTTAGATTAAACATTAAATCGAAAGTGCATAATGTCACCGTCTTCAACAACATATTCTTTTCCTTGAACACCCAGTTTACCTGCTTCTTTTACTGCTTGTTCGGATCCAAAATCAATAAAATCAGTGTACTTCATTACTTCTGCACGAATAAATCCTTTCTCAAAATCTGTATGGATAACTCCAGCTGCCTGAGGAGCAGTGGCTCCTTTCTTTATGGTCCAAGCTCGAACTTCTTTAACTCCTGCAGTAAAATACGTTTGCAGATTCAACAATGAATAAGCAGACCGAATTAATTTGCTGACACCTGGCTCTTCTAGCCCTAGATCATCCAAAAACAACTGGCGCTCTTCATAAGTTTCAAGCTCAGAAATATCCGCTTCAATGCCCGCTCCAAGAACCAAAACTTCAGAAGACTCACCAGAGACGGCCTTCGCTAATGCATCTACATGGGAATTGCCATTTTTAACTGCATCTTCATCCACATTACACAGATACAAAACGGGCTTTGAAGTTAGTAAATGTAAGTCCTCTACTAATGCCCATTGTTCCAAATCAATGGAAGCACTTCTAGCAGACTGACCACTTTCCAAATGCGACTGAAGAACCTGATAAATATCGTAAACCTTACTTGCTTCTTTATCTCCAGATTTGGCTTTTCTTTGCAACCCACTAATCCGTTTCTCTATGGTTTCCAGGTCTTTAAGCTGCAATTCCATATCAATCACTTCCTTATCTCTTACCGGATCTACCGAACCATCAACGTGAACAACATTTCCGTCATCAAAACACCTTACTACATGAATCAGGGCATCTACCTCACGAATATTAGCCAAAAATTGATTCCCTAAGCCCTCTCCTTTGTGCGCACCTTTGACTAAACCGGCAATGTCCACGATTTCGATAGTTGTAGGCATTACTTTTTCTGGATTAACTAGCCCTTCCAATTTTTCCAAACGATCATCAGGTACCGTAATGGTTCCGATATTAGGTTCGATTGTACAGAAAGGAAAATTTGCTGACTGTGCCTTTGCATTAGAAAGACAGTTGAACAAGGTTGACTTTCCAACATTGGGTAAACCCACAATTCCACATTTTAAAGCCATAATTGAATTTTAATGGGCAAATATAGAAAGTTAGACCATTAACTAGGTCAACAAATGCAATTCATAAAAATCAATTGATCATTAATCCTCAAACAAGGTTACATGTCCAGTTTCCGAATCTCCATTATTGTAAACAACAATGTAAAAGTAAGTGCCCGCAGGTAAAAGCTGGCCATTATTACCATTTCTACCGTCCCAATCATTCATGTAATTGTCAGAATGATATACGATTTGCCCCCAACGATTTAGAACGGACAGTTGTGTATTTGGCCACCTGTGAAGTCCATCTAAAGTAAAATAATCGTTATGACCGTTGCTACCCGAACCGATTGAAATTACATTAGGAACAATAACGAGACACGGATCTGTAGTAATTTCTGAAGCTGCATTTGCCGAATTACAAAACCCTGTTACCTCTACACTAAAATTACCTGCAACAGAAACTTCAATTTCAGGATCAGTGGAGCCCGTTGACCACAAATAGCTTACTGTTGGGTCTCCTACATCCGTAACATCCAGAACGCGTGATTCGCCTTCACAGAAAAAATAATCTTCCAAAGATGCCGTAACATCCGGAATGTAAAGCACCTCCAAATCAGTTCCCAATCCACACTGATTGTCGGTAAAAGTAAAAGTATACAAACCAGGCACATCTACATCTAAAGTTGGATTGATAAAAGTTGTATTTGGAAAGTAAGATACTGTTCCAGGCCCAGTATAACTCCAAAGGCCACCTTCTGGAGCGTATGTTCCTATCACCTGAAAAGTGTTATTACAAGCTGTATCACCTGGAAGTAATTCTGGACCATTTAAAACATTAACTATAATGGTCGTATCATAAACACAACCAAAATCATCCATAACCTGAAAAGTATATGAATTATCTCCTGCAACTGTAGGTTGAATGACAATTGCTGTATCGCCTGTTCCAGCTACAATAGTTGGGTCAGAAACCCATTGCTCCCCAAATATCAAAGGTGTATAATATTCACTGTAAGGATTCAGGGAAGGATCAAAAAACAAGCCCCATTCAAACAAATACCCATTATCTGCGCCTATATTATCTGTAATCGTAATAATCCAATCCCCATCAACCGGACATCCTGCTACTGCAAAATCATTAAAATCACCCAAAGGCGAGTAATCACCTGGCGTAAGAATATTGTTTGGAGGTGAAACAGTTGCAGGAATATATGTACCTGCAATATTCTCCGTTGTCATATCGGAATAAGTAGGTGATACCATTGTCCAGCAATAATCCATTCCTACTCCAGGAGTTAATGTACCATCGTCAAGCGCATCACCCAAAAATGTATTTCCAGGGCCAGCTCCCGAATAGCAATCCATTAAAATCACCGTAGTCCCATTGGGACAAGTTAGAGTAATGTCTAAATCACCAATATACGAATGCTCAATATTAATACAAATCGAGGTTAAATCTGTCGCAGCGCCAATAGTTGTAGTTCCAAATCCAGTCATTGTTAAAGTATCCGTATGAGAAACACCTGAACCATCTGGAAGAAACGTTAATCCTGCAAAAGAACCTCCAAGTTGAAAGCTAGCAGTTGTTCCATCTACACCTGCTGTATCCGTTGCAGTAACACCACCAACTAAATTAGCTGTAGCACCAAGACATATGGTATCTGGAATAGCGACACAAGATGCAAAACTTGGAACCGTTGAAACTCGAGCTTTGGAAATAATTTGTTCCGCTACCAAAATCGGGTCTGTAATCTTCATCTGCACAAGGAATCCAGCTCTTGAAGGAGGCGTAAACCAAGCAGTATCACCAGTTGCACTAGAACCATCTGAGAAGTCCCATTCGACCGTATATCCAGAAATTTGATCATAACCTGTACCAGTCAAACTAACATCATATGGAAAAATAGGAGCTGCGACAAACATAATAGAATCACCTAGGCATACATCTGTATATCCAGTATCCGCAGGCATCATATCGTTTCCACCAAGTAGATCTCCGTTAATGTATGATTCCATGTGAGGCTCAAACGGTTGAGGCAAATTTCCACAACTAATACCAGCGTCCCAACCAGTAGCATTGATAGCGCCATCAGAAATAAACTGAAGGGTTAAACATCCACTTGGATTTGCCCAGCTTGCAACAGCAATAAATCCGGTAGGATGTGATCCTGAATTAAATTTTCCAATTAAGGGTGCACCAACAGAATTTCCATCAAAAACATACAGCGTGTCTGTAGGGTCAACACTCCATGTCATTCCGCTACCAATAGCGAAAGATGCAGTTACTTTGCTTCCTAATGTTAAGTCTGGACAAATTGTAATCACCTCATTTTCATTATCACTGTAATTTCCACCAGAACCTCCTGAATCGAAAAAATTAGTAGGGGTCCCAGGATCTAAAGCATATAGATTACAATCCATAGGGCTTGCTGCATCAAAATCTGCATCCGTAATCAAAATTGGGGGGCTCTGAGCAACCAAAAAAATTGAATTAAAAATTAAGCCTGCTAGTATTAATAATTTGTTTAGCATCATTTCTTTTTCGAGTCCCCCATCTTTATGTGTTCAATACTCCTAATGACCAACATCTTTTCACAACCTTTCAATTTGAAATACAAATATTGATTAGGAACAGGGTCAATATTTAAACTAAAGAAATTAATGTCATCGTTGCAACCCAAATCCAATTCGCCAATCTTTTCAGCTGTTTTCTCTTTAGAAACATAGTTAGATAGGTAATGGCCATAATCAAGACAATTTAGATAGAATTGATATTGCTCTTTGTCTTCCGTCATCATCTCAATTAGCTCAGCTTCAGAAAATTTGACTAACAATCTTTGGTCTACCTGCTGTGAATAGAAAGGCAAAACAAAAAAAGAAAACAATGGAATTATAATAATTTGTTTCATTGTAAGAATCTTGGCATTAATTACAAACACAATATTACTGATTTTTAAAAGAACCTTATTTATTTTCTAATTATACAATTTTTCGAAAGTTTTTAACAACGCAATGACACTGACAGTCTGAAAAGCTATTTTTGATTAAAACAAACTTCCAAATGAGCGATAACAAACAGTTAATTAATCTTTGCACTCAAATTAGACGCGATATTGTAAGAATGGTTGCAGCAGTGAGCTCTGGTCATCCAGGGGGATCTTTAGGTTGTGTGGAATACTTTGTTGCACTCTATCAAAGTGTAATGAATACAAAGCAACCTTTTAGTATGGATGGTAAGAATGAAGATTTATTTTTTCTTTCAAATGGACATATTTCACCAGTTTTTTACAGCACGTTAGCCCGTTCTGGATATTTTCCAGTGAAAGAATTAAATACCTTTCGAAAAATAAACTCTCGTCTTCAAGGTCATCCGACAACGCATGAGGGCTTACCAGGGATAAGAATAGCAAGTGGTTCTCTTGGACAAGGTCTATCCGTTGCAATTGGAGCAGCTCAAGCAAAAAAATTAAATAACGACACATCTCTCATCTACTCTTTGCATGGCGATGGAGAACTTCAAGAAGGACAGATTTGGGAAGCGGCAATGTACGCAGCAGGCAACAATATTGACAACATAATTTCGACTGTAGACTATAATGGCAAGCAAATTGATGGTAGTCTAGACGATGTGCTTTCTCTTGGAAATTTAAAAATGAAATGGGATGCCTTTGGCTGGAAAACACTAGAGGTTGAAAATGGCAACGATTTAAGTCAAGTTATTGCTGGCCTAAATTTAGCGAAATCTTTAACCGGGAAAGGACAACCAATTGTTATCCTAATGAAAACAGAAATGGGGAACGGTGTAGACTATATGATGGGAACACATAAATGGCATGGTTCGGCACCAAATGAAGAACAATTAGAATCAGCATTGAATCAATTAAATGAAACTTTAGGGGACTATTGACATTATATCCTCAGTAGTTAAGGAATGTTAAAGCAAATTATAATAGGGTTGATTTCTTTTTTGGCGTTTAGCTGTTTGGCACAGAATGAACCAAACCATGACGCTGAAACCACGAGAGTTTTATTCATTTTCGATGGTTCTAACAGCATGAATGCCCAATGGCAAAGCAGCAGTAAAATAAGTGTTGCCAAAAAGTTAATGAAAGAAACATTAGATAGTCTAAAAGGGGTTAAAAATGTTGAGCTAGCGCTCCGGATGTATGGACATCAATTTAAAATATATCCAGGCCAACAAAATTGTGACGATACAAAACTTGAAGTTCCTTTTAGCCCTGGTGATGCCAATATAGATAGAATTAAAACGAGAATCAGAAGCTTATCCCCTCAAGGCACAACACCAATTGCTCGAAGTTTAGAGCTATCAGCTAACGACTTTCCAGAATGTGATAACTGTAGAAATGTAATTGTATTAATAACTGATGGGATTGAAGCCTGTGATGAAGACCCGTGTGCTGTTGCTCGTGCACTGAGAGAAAAAGGAATCATTCTAAAGCCCTTTGTAATAGGAATCGGCATCGACCCCTTAAAACTACTGTCTCTTAAGTGTATCGGGAAATACTATGATGCCAGTAGCGAGGCCACTTTCAAAAGTGCACTAAGAGTGGTGGTTAGTGAGGCCCTCAACAACACCACAGTTCAAGTTAATTTAAACAGAACCGATGGTACTCCAAAAGAAACGGATGTACCTATGATTTTTTACAATCAAAAAAACGAAATTCCTTTGT
>JABJPZ010000018.1 GCA_018663635.1 Crocinitomicaceae bacterium | reverse complement strand
TTTGTTCTATTTGATCAATATAGTTTGAAATTTCATTTAAATCGAAATCAACAAGTGTATTGGAGCCAATATCAACGGTACTTGGTCTCTCTGTATTTGCGCGCAAAGTCAAACATGGTATTTTCCTGAATGTGCTCTCTTCTTGAATGCCACCTGAATCTGTTAAAATAAATGCTGCATTTTTTACTAGTTTTTGAAAGTCAAAATACCCCATTGGCCCTGTATTAATCAAATTTTCAATTGATTCAAATTTATCTACATAATTAAACTGCTTTATCCTTGCAGAAGTTCGAGGATGAATTGGAAATACAATTTTATACCTTGCAGATAATTTTAATATAAGTTGGTACAATTTTTCAATTCCCATTTGATCATCTACATTACTCGGACGATGAATTGTCATCAAAACAAACTCCTTTTTTCTCAGGTTGTTCCTATTCAATACTTCGCTAGCATCGATATTGGCATCAAATGCTACTAACGTATCAATCATTGTGTTTCCTACAAAGTGAACCGTTCCACATTTTTTCTCTTCACTCAAATTGTCTATTCCACTTTGCTCAGTCACAAAATAATAATCAGATATCTCATCTGTCAAAACCCGATTTATCTCCTCAGGCATGGCTCTGTCATTGGACCTCAATCCCGATTCTAGATGAGCTAAAGTTATTCCCAACTTGTTTGCAGTTAACGCAGCAGCAAAAGTAGAATTCACATCTCCAGGAACAATTAATATATCTGGGTTAAATTCTTGTTCAATCAGTTTTTCTAAACCCAGCATTATGTTGGCCATTTGAGAATTTGGAGAACCCGGTTCAATATTTAAAAAATAATCTGGTGACAGGCCAAATTGTTTAAAAAAAACATCTGCCATATCATGATCATAGTGCTGTCCAGTATGAACAATTCGTACATCTAGATTAGGTTGTTCAGCAGCAACTCTCTTAAATTGTGTCACCTTTATAAAGTTAGGTCTGGTTCCAACAATGATTAATACTTTTTTCATCTAGTCATAAAGTTAGTTTGAATTCCCTGTTTATTTTTAAACTATGTATTAATAATGGTTTGATTCAATTAAGCCTTCGGCCCAAATGGAAAAATTAACCAAATTATAATTTTGCAGCCCATCTGAAGTATTTGCTAAAGATACTTCGGGTGCAAAAAGATTGAATTCCGCATTAACCAAATCTAATCGTTGATTTAACTGGTCGGCCTGACTCAAAACAATATTATTCAATGGGACAATAAATCCAATCTTTGGTCTGTATAAAATCTGTTCTGGAATTATTCCCTCAAAAGATTTTTTCAAAATATATTTTTCAATGCCGTCTTTAAATTTATATTCGTTAGGCATGGAAAAACAAAATTCAACCAATTTGTGATCTAAAAAAGGCACACGACCTTCAACTGAAGCTGCCATCATCATCCTGTCTAGTCGGGCTAAAAGCATTTCGGGCAATCGGTGGCTCAAATCTAAGTAAGTCATCCAATCAAAATAGTCGAAATCTCCAGAACTCATAAAGTCATTATAAACAGACTGTATTTGATCCAGTGGGTTGTAATCTTTTAATTCATTTTGAACATCAGGAGACAACAAAGATCTTGCAAGCTCAATAGACCTAATCTCGGCTCCACCAGTAAAATGTGTGTATCCCTGCTTTGTTTTATCGTACCAAGTCTTGTAAACTTTACGCCTGTTTTTAACCTTAGGCAATTCATGTAAATAAGAAAATAACTTAGCCTTGCCTTTAGAGCCTTTCAATAATTTCTGATAACGGCTGGCATGGGACCAATAGTTATAACCAATTAATATCTCATCACTTCCTTCTCCTCCAAGTAAGACCTTAATCCCATTCCTTCTTGCCAATTCTGCCATTCTGAATATTGGCGTACTAGCAGCATCTGCAATGGGTAAATCTTGATGTGACATTTGATTTAATAAATCCTCCAAATAGTCATCATAGGTAAGCTTAATTTCATGGTAATCAGCCTTGAATTGATTTGCAGCCAGTTGCGCATACTCAAATTCATTGGAATACCCACTTGTATTTTCAAAACCGATTGAAAATGCACTTATTGGCTTATTCGAATGTCTAGACAACATTCCTAAATTAGCAGTCGAGTCTACACCTCCCGACAAAAGTACACCCACCTCAACATCTGCGATCATTCTTCTCTGCGCAGCTCTATCAAACTGATTCAGTAATTCTTCTTTTTCTTGCTCAAACGATGAGTTTCGTTTAATGGTATGTTTCAAATCCCAATAAGGAATTTGGTCTGTTAGGAATCCTTGATTTATTTCAATAATGTTCCCTGGTGAGAGTTTGAAAGTTTGTTTAAAAATTGTTTTTGGGGCTTTTACTGAGGAAAAAACCATGAAATCAAACAATGCTTCATGACTAATTGTGGTGTCAAAATCAACAACGGTCC
>JABJPZ010000183.1 GCA_018663635.1 Crocinitomicaceae bacterium | reverse complement strand
TGGAAAAAAGTTGATCAAAGATTTTCTCGATCAAGAACTGCCAACTACTATTAGAGATCGATTTGATGAGCACTTCGGATATAGTAAAGAGCAATTATTGGATGAGGTATATACCGGTGATTTACCCAATCGATTTTTAGCATCATTTGCAAAGTGGGTAATTGAATTAAAAAATCACGAACAGTATGCTTTTGATTTGGTGAAGTCTTGTATAGATTCCTTTCTCAATAAGCATATATTGAAATACAATCAACATAAGGAAGTTCCTCTGCATGTAGTTGGTTCAATCGGCTATTTCAACAAACCCTTACTTGAGAAATTGTGTAAAGAGAAATCAATTGTCCTTGGAACCGTTATCAGAACACCAATTTCTGGCTTGGCTTTATTTCACGCTAAACGATAAATTCTTTTTAATAGAGAAATGAATTTTCGTTTCAATTGGTAGGAATGTAGAATGGACGCAACGCATTACTTGATTGTTATATTCAAGAGTGGTTTGAAATAGTCCATTTTCAAAATAGGATTCACGAACTGCGGCTACTCTGTTTCCCTCTCCTAAAATAAGGTCTTTCGCTCTGAAAAAAACTCCATCAAGTTGGTTGACTGTGCCAAATAACTTAGCTACATACTCACTAGCTGGGTTGTCAAAAATTATTTTTGACGTGTTTATTTGAATCAGCTTGCCATCTTTCAATATGGCGATGCGATCGGCCATGGATGTAGCATCGTCAATGTGATGAGTTACGATAATACAGCTAACACCTGAAGTCTTAATAATGTCTTTTATTTCTGAACGGATTTCATTTTTTAAACTGTGATCAAGTGTGCTGAATGGTTCGTCTAATAAGAGTAATTCAGGCTCGGTGGCTAGCGCTCGTGCTAATGCAACTCTTTGCTGCTGACCTCCGCTTAATTCATGTGGCATTCTTTTTTCCAGTCCGGTCAATTTAGTAATAGCCATTAGACTGGATACTTTTTCAAATCGATTCATTTTTCGTGAAACTCCAAATGCAATGTTATTGAATACATTTAGGTGCGGAAATAATGCATTATCTTGAAATACTAAACCAATGTTTCTATTCTCTGGCCGCAGAAACGTGTTGTTGTTATTCAGAACTTTATGGTTAATGCTTAATTCACCAGTATCTATTTCTTCTAATCCGCAAATAATTCTCAATAACGTTGTTTTACCAGACCCACTTTCTCCAAGTATAGCAATTGTTTCTCCTTTTTGCATATCAAAAGTGAGGTTAGATAATGCTATAATCTGACCGAAACGTTTGGTTATATTACGTGCCTCTAGAATCAATTTTTTATCAATTTATGAAGTAAAATTACCGGGACAGTTCCGAGAAGAATAAGAAGTATACTCGCTGGCGCAGCTTGCATAGCTGATTCGTTTGTTTGAGCATATCTGTATGCCTCAGTAGCCAGTGTTTCGTAATTCATTGGACGTAGAATCAAAGTTATGGGAAGTTCTTTCATGACGTCAACAAAAACCAGAATTATTGCAATAAACAAAGCAGGCCTTAAAACTGGAAAGTGTATTTTAAACAGAGCAACTATGGGTTTTGTGTTCAAATTTAATGCCGCTTCATCTAATCTGCTTCCTTGTTTTTTAAGTGCACCGTCTAATGTGTTATAAGAAACTGCCATAAAACGGATCAGGTAAGCAATGGTAAGTCCAAAAATGCTACCGAGTAGCCAGTCAGTTTGTAGTGAATTATCAATGAATGCAAATGGCATTATTATTCCGACAGCTATTATTGCACCAGGGATACTATATCCCAGAATGCCAAGCGATGCGAGCTGTTTTCCTCCAATGTTTCTCAATTGATTTCCTGCAAATAACAAAATGAAAGAGATCAAGGTGATTATTATTGCGGTAACCATTGAAATAATAAAAGTATTCCATGTGACTAAATAAAAATCAAAAGTGACTACTTCTTTATAGGTAGCAATTGCCCAGAATAGCAATTGCATGAATGGAATTAAAAAGGCAAAAAGGAATAGTAATCCACAAAAAAGAAAAGCAAAAACATTGTGATGTTTTTTTAATTGCTCAAGTACAATGGGTGTTTTGCCGGTTTTTTCAATTTTAGATTTTCGAATAAGTATTTGGGTAATGAATAGAAAGAAAATAGCTGTTGCAAAAAGAAATGTAGCAATGCGAACAGCACTCGTGAGATCACCATTCTCCCAAGCAACAAAAATTCCACTCGTAAATGTTTTAAAATTAAAATATTGAACAGCTCCGTATTCGTTTAGCACTTCCATAATGACTAAAAATAAACCAGCAAACAATGCGGGCTTAGCCATAGGGATACCAATTTTAAAGAATCTAGAAATACTGTTTGCTCCTAAAATTTTAGAGGCCTCAAGGTGCTGAGCGGAATCATTAGAAAAAGAAACTAAACAAGCCGAATAGATGTATGGGTATAAGCAAAAGGAAAGAATTAGTAAAAGCCAAAATGGGGTCATAAAATCAAAATAAATGGCATTTGCAAAATCGTTCCCTAGCAGAATATTAGCTAATTGTTGTATAGTCCCGGTAGAATCAAAAATACCGGTATATGTGTACGCCATGATATAGGTAGGAAAGGCGATAGGTAATAATAAGGCAAGTCTGAAAAATTTTCTTCCAAAGAAGTTATAATTGGCAATTAACCAGGCCGGCACAACGGCCATTAGAATTGTCATGCCAGAAACACCGAGAACAAGACCGATTGAATTCCAAATGTATTTTGATAAATAAAATTCAGAGATTAATTCCCATGTGCTCGCATCTGAGTCAAAAGCTCTTATCAGTATAGAAAATAAGGGCAGCAAAATAATGCCAACAATGAGCAAGAGAACGAAAAGCCATCCTTTTCTAGAAAATCTGAAAGTTTTCAGGAATGATTTCATTTATTCCCATCCAGCGCGAGCAAATACTTCTAGTGCTGCTGTATTTAGTTGGCCAATTTCTTCTAAGGCAATGGTATCTTCGCGAAAGGAACCCCAGGATTGTAGTAAGTCGCAAATAGGGATATCTTTCACAATTGGGTACTCGTAATTCGCTGCTGAATACAATTCTTGAACTTTATCGGACAATAAATATTCAATAAGTTGTATGGCGTTATCTTTATTCGGAGCGTATTTGCAAACACCGATCCCCGAAATATTTACATGCGCTCCTGAATTCTCTTGGTTGGGGAAAATAAGACCTACAGATTTTCCTGCTTCTACTTCTTGCTCGTTTTCAGAATTCAATAATTTACCCAAATAGTACGTATTGATAATGGCAATATCCGCCCTATCTGCTGCCACTTCTTTTACTTGGTCTCTATCATTACCTTTAGGAGATCTTGAAAAGTTAGCAACCAAAGATTTTGCCCAAGTTTCAGCTTTTGTTTGGTCACTATTGGCAATCACAGATGCCATCAAAGATTGGTTGTATGTGTTGCCTGAACTGCGAACTGCTATTTTTCCTTTCCATTTAGGTTGTGCGAGGTCAGTGTAATTCTTGATATCTACTGGATTAACTCGTTCTTTGCTGTAGGCTAGAACTCTGTATCTTTTGGTAAGTCCGAACCACATGTAATCTGAGTCCATGAAATTAGAAGGGACTCTTGAATTGATATAATCAGATTGAATGGGTTGAAGAATGTTTTTATTCTTGGCCTGGTTAAGCCTGGCTACGTCTACGGTTATTAGTATATCTGCGGCATCCTTTTTTTGGCTAATTAGCTCAATAAGCTTGGAGGCTTTGTCTTCTTTTACTAATACTTGAATCCCTGTTTCTTTTTCAAAAGCACTAAAAATTTCCTTATCAATATCATAATGTCTGTGGGAATAAACAGTAACACTTTCAGTAGTTTCTGGATTCGAAGTATGATCTTCTCCTGATTTCGATGAGTTAGAATCTTTATCTGTTCCTGCGCAAGAACCTAAAAAAACCAACATACAAAATAGTCCATAAATAGTTTTCATCGGGGCAATAATGTTTAATAGCAAATCTATATTACTTCAGGGTTCTTTAAAATACCTTAAAAGGGGTAAATTATTAGGGACGAATAATAGTAACATTACTGTTTTTGTCAAGCTTGATTATGCTAGATGCTATACCTTTAGATTGATGATATTTTGGCAAATCAATAACGAAATCCACTTGCTTTTTTATTGTGCTGTCAACATTGCTAAAATTAATTGGCGAGGGACATCCGCTATAATTAGCAGATGTTGAAACTAAAGGTTTGTTCAGCTTACTTATTAACTGCTGGCAAAATTCCATTTTGCATATTCGAATACCAACCGAGCCGTCTGCTGCAATTACGCTGGGAGCAAGGTTGTATGCGCCGTCCAGCACTATAGTAGTGGGCTTTTGAGCATGATCTATGATGTCCCATGCAGCATCTGGTATGTCCTTTGCAATGCGATTGATTTTATGGTCTTGATCTAGTAATACGATTAGACTTTTACTATCAGATCTTTGCTTTATTTTCAGAAGTTTGAGAACGGCCTCTTCATTCGTAGCATCACATCCTAATCCCCAAATGGTGTCAGTAGGATAAAGAATGACACCACCATTTCTTAAAACTTTAATGGCTTCTTGTATAGTATTGTTCATGTAAGTAGCTCGTTATAGATGGATCTTATTTCTTTCACATGATTTTCTGTAGAGAATTTTTGTACAAAATCATAACCTTTTTTCACACGTTGAGACTGGTCAGACGAAAGCACATGGTTAATTTGATTTTCAAATTCTTCTTTGTTAAATGGATCAACATAAATTGAGTCTTCACCGCCGGTTTCCGAAAAAACACCTCCTTTTGTTGTGATTACCGGTATTTTAGAATAGAGTGCTTCAATAATGGGGATGCCAAATCCTTCAAAAACCGAAGGATAACAGAAAGCCTGAGCCCCTTGGTATATGCTTGGTAAATCTTCAAAAGGAATATTGTTCAAGAAGATAACTCGTTTTTTCATATTTAATTGGGCAATTTTTTGCCTGACCTCGATGAAATAGTCAGTATGATTTCCTATTACAACGATAGGAATATCAATATTAGATGCAGCCTCAAGAAGTGCGACTAAATTTTTTCGTTTTTCGATTGTTCCAACACAAAGTAAGTAATTAGTGGGTAATCGGTATTTTTCTCTTACCGAATCGCATTCATTTTCCGGAACAATTCGCTTAAATTGATCGTGACAACTTTGATAAACTACTTTGATTTTATCTGGTTCAATATTGTAAAAATTAATAAGATCAGATTTGGTTTGGTTTGAAATAGCAACAATCGTATCCGAATTTTCAGAGGCGTATTTAAACTTCTTGTTGTAGATTGTTCTATCTACTCTTTTGTAAGTTTCAGGAAACCTGAGGAAAATGAGGTCGTGAATGGTTACAACATATTTTATTTTATAATTTCTTCTTCTTGGAATTTCTTGACTCAATCCATGAAATAGATCAATTTTATTAGAGATTATATCTTTTTCCATGTTCATGGTTCTCCAATAGCTTTTAAAACTTTTATCTAAAAAGCTTTTTGGTGATCTTGACGAAATGTTAGGAAAATAATTGGTGAATGCAATGCGGGGATTGTTGGTGTGTTTTGGGGTGAATAAAATGTATTCATCTTCTCGGTATTTATCAGCCAGACCTTTGATTAGGTCTCTACTGTAATTCCCTAGTCCTGTATTGTTGTAATATGCTCGCTTTGCGTCAAATCCGATTCGCATTTAACAAGAATTTACAGATAAACTTTTGATATTACACGGCAAGATCATATTCTCTCAGAGCTTCGTTCAATGATGTTTTTAAATCTGTACTTGGTTTTCTTTCACCAATAATAAGTGCGCAAGGTACATGATAGATTCCCGCTTTAAAGGTTTTGGGGTATGAGCCTGGAATTACTACTTTTCTTGGAGGGACATAACCTCTGTGCTCTATTGGTTTTTCCGAGGTGATGTCAATGATTTTTGTTGATTTTGTGATGACTACATTTGCACCAAGAACAGCTGCTGCTCCGATTCTAGCACCTTCTACAACAATGCACCGAGAACCAATAAAAGCATTGTCTTCAATGATTACAGGAGCAGCTTGTAAAGGTTCTAGCACGCCGCCAATTCCAACACCTCCACTTAGGTGTACATTTTTGCCGATTTGGGCGCAAGAACCAACCGTAGCCCACGTATCAACCATTGTTCCTGAATCAACGTATGCGCCAATATTTACATACGACGGCATCATAATAACACCGGAAGCTAGATAGGCCCCGTATCTTGCAACTGCATGTGGAACAACTCTTACACCAAGTTCAGCAAAATTCTTTTTTAATTTCATTTTGTCATGCCATTCCAGTGGCCCGGCTTCCATCGTTTCCATTTTTTGGATTGGAAAGTAAAGTACGACAGCTTTTTTAACCCATTCATTTACAAGCCAATTGTCTCCGTCTGGCTGAGCAACACGAAGTCGGCCTTTGTCAATTTCCTCAATTACCTTCCGTATGGTAGCTTGCACCGCTGAATCTCGTAGCATGCTCCTGTCTTCCCACGCCTGTTCGATTACCTCTCTCATAATGGATTATTTAATTAATGGGTTGTGCAAATATAGATTTCAATTTTCCATAATAGGGCAAAGTTCTCATATTTCTGTGATTCCTTAGCTTTGTGGGTGATGGGAAGAATCGTTGCAATTGATTATGGAACCAAAAAAGTAGGATTAGCGGTTACAGACGATCAGCAATTATTTGCTTTTGGTTTAGCTACTGTGCATTCAACAGAGGTGATTAAATACCTGAAGGACTATAACAGTAAATATGCAATAGATGGTTTTGTCATTGGTGAACCTAAACAATTGAGTAATTCTGCAACTCATTCAACTCAAGCAGTCAAAAATTTTGTAATTCATTTAGGAAGAGAATTCCCGGGTATTCAAACGGAGTGTATAGACGAAAGGTACACATCTAAAATTGCTCAAAGGTCGATGATTGAGTCTGGACTGAGTAAGAAAAAACGTTCTGATAAGAAGCTGATTGACGAAATAAGTGCTACGCTTATTTTACAAGATTATTTGATTCAGAAAGAGAATGGTTTTCGCTAAAATGAAGGCCTAATTCTGAAATAAATTATTATTTCAATCAAAACTAATATCAAGCTCTGCTCATTTTTCAATAACTATTCCCGAAAAAGGAATCATCCCATTATAGGAATTTATAAAAGTGTAAAGGTTAAGTTTGTGATAGGTGGCGTGTCTGATTCTGTTAATTAAAAAAGGCATTTCATGATTTTAATAAGATGCTAATAAACAGTTAGTTAACCTGCAAATTCCTAAAGTGACGAGCCTAAATAGTTGGTTTTTGTAGTCATACAACAATATTTTCATAAAAATTGGTACTATTTTTGTTTTTTTAATAGTTTATTATTCCTAAATTGGGACAATGTCAATAATATAACCGATATGAATATTGCTATAATTGAGGATGATAAGTGGTATGCAGAAATGATTAAATACCATGTTAATCTAAATCCTGATGTTGATGCCAAAGTCTATGAAAATGCGGCGGATTTCTTTGCTGATAAATTGCATTGTGATGTTGTTGTAATGGATTATGGACTTCCCGACATGGAAGGCACTGTACTGTTAAATAAATTAAAATCAGAAAGATCAAGTGCGGATGTAGTAGTGGTGTCGGCTCAAGAAGACGTGAGTACTGCAATAGGGCTCCTAAAGAACGGAGCTTTTGATTACATTGTTAAGGATGAAGACGCTAAAGACCGTCTTTGGAATTCTATCAATTTGATTCGGGAGAAGCGTCAGATGAAAGAAAGAATTGAGGAATTAGAGCATGAGGTGACAAGTAAATATGCTTTTTCAAATTACATTAAAGGGAATAGTGCGGTTTTGAAGGGAATTTATAAACTCATGGAGAAAGCTTGTAGAACGGCTATTAATGTTTCGGTAACTGGAGAAACAGGGACCGGTAAGGAATTGGTGGCAAAGGCTATTCATTATAACTCGGATAGAAAGAAGAAAAAGTTTGTTGCAGTGAATGTGTCTGCTATTCCTTCTGAATTGTTAGAAAGTGAGTTGTTTGGTCATGAAAAAGGTGCTTTTACCGGTGCCGGAGCGAGAAGAATTGGTAAATTTGAAGAAGCAAACAAGGGAACTATTTTCTTAGATGAAATTGGTGAAATGGACTTTTCTCTGCAGGCAAAATTATTGCGGGTGATCCAAGAAAGAGAATTGGTTAGAATTGGAGATAACAACCCTGTAAAGCTAGATATAAGGATAATTTGCGCTACGCACAAGAACTTACTAGACGAAGTTCGTAAAGGCAATTTTAGAGAGGATTTGTACTACAGATTAATCGGATTGCCTATTGATTTACCACCTCTTAGAAATAGGAAAGAAGATATTTTAATTCTTGCTAAACACTTTATTTCAGATTTTAGCAAATTAAATACGATGGGTAAAATAGAGCTAAATCAAGATGCTCAAGATAAACTGTTATCGTATAATTTTCCTGGTAATATCAGGGAATTAAAAGCTTTGGTTGAGCTGGCCTGCGCTATTTGTGAAGATGGTCTTATAACTGCAGATGAAATTAATTTTCACGCAACTTCTTCTAATCAAGTTGAAGACGTTTTAAATCAAGAACTAACTTTGAGAGAGTATAACAATCAGATTATTAAAATTTATCTTAAGCAGTACGACAATAATGTTTTGAAAGTAGCTGCTAAATTGGATGTTGGTAAGTCTACCATCTACAGAATGCTTAAGGAAGAAAAACAACCAGCTTACTAAATTTCGTCACATATGAATGATGAGGCGAATATCTGGAAGGAACGGTATTTAAAGGAAAACCTTGCTCGAAGGGATTTAGAAGAAAAGCTCAAAAGGAAAACAACTGATTTAAAAGAGCGCACCTTGCGTTTATTTGATTTGGAGAAGCTCAATGAGCAGACGCAAGATCATCATACCCAGCAGAAAGAGGATTATTTTAAAATGTTGTACGACAACAACCCTCTTGCTTTATTGATTTACAATCCCAGTACTTATCGCATTCTTGACGTTAATCAAACAGCTATCGAGAAGTATGGTTACTCTAGAAGTGAGTTTGTAAAGTTGAAAATTCATGATTTGCATCCAAAGAATCAATGGGATTCTTTAGAGAAAGATGTTGAAAATATCATTAATGATTCTGAGTTTGAAGCGTCGCGAGAGTGGGATCATATTACAAAAGACGGAGAGAATATTATTGTTGATATACAGGCTTGTACCATTCCTTACGGCACAAGGAGGGTAAGACTCGTTCAGATAACCGATGTTTCTGAGAAAGTTAAATTGCAAGAATATGTAGTTCGAAGTGATGAGAAATACCAAAAGATTATTGAAAATATAGAGCTGGGATTACTAGAGGTAGATCTTGATGATAGAATTACAAAGGTTTATCCTAAGTTTTCTGAGATGACGGGTTATGGAGCGAATGAATT
>JABJPZ010000182.1 GCA_018663635.1 Crocinitomicaceae bacterium | reverse complement strand
TTTGATACTTTATGTGAAAACTCTTCAAGTGCATTTAATTTATCAGGTGGATTCCCAGTAGGAGGGGTCTATTCTGGAACAGGAGTTTTGGGCAGTGTTTTTGATCCTGCAGGATCAGGAATAGGTACACACACGGTAACCTATACTTATACTGATGGTAATGGTTGTGCTGACTCGGCAAGTCAGGATCTAGTAGTTGAACTAGACAATGTTTCGCCGACGGGCATTATGTCAACAGATACGGTGATCTGTGATTCTACAGATATGACACTGTATATTGTAGGTGGTGCTCTTGCGCCTGGTGCAGACTGGATCTGGTATCAGAATGGTTGTGGAGAGATACAGCTCGGGACAGGCGATAGTCTTTCGGTTTCTCCTGGTGTAACAACGACCTATTATGTCCGAGCTGAAGGTGGTGTTTGCGGACCATCTGAATGTGTTTCATTCACCGCAGTGTTATCGGAGGTGAGTGCAATGATGATTCCTTTTGAAGACATTTGTGACGGAACAATTATTAATTTGGAAAATGGTTTTCCAAATGGCGGAACATATTCTGGTTCAGGAGTTTCTGGAGGTACATTTAACCCTACTATTGCTGGTCTAGGTGTGCACACGATTACGTATATTTATGCAGATAACTATGGTTGTTCGGATACGGTTACAGCAAACATAACTGTTTCATCAAACCCGTTAACTGCAAGTGCAGAGATTTCATCCGAACCATGTGCTGAAGGTGGAGTAACGATTACGGTATCGCCGTTAGGTGGAACAGGATTTTACAATTATTTTTGGTCTGATGGCACGTTCGATAATCCATATCATTATGTGCCTACTGGAATTTATTCAGTAATTGTATCAGATGGCACAAATTGTTCAGTTCAGCTTTCTGGTATTGAAATCTCGGATGAATTAGGTTGTGTAGAAGTTCCTAATTCTTTTACTCCAAACGGTGACGGAATGAATGATACGTGGAATTTAAATTTTACCGGATACAATGATGTTAGCATACAAGTATTCTCTAAATGGGGAAAGCTCGTTTTTGAAACAAGCAACCCAATCATTCAATGGGATGGAAAATACAGCGGCGAAGACCTGCCTTCTGGGACTTACTATTATGTTTTGAAATTAGATGATTCGGTAGATCAAAATGGTCCGTTAACCATTGTAAGATAATTTAACGCTAAAACTCAAGTATATGATAAAGGTAGTTTTAATAGCATCTTTTTTAGTACTGACTTCGTCAGTGCACAGCCAACAAATTTCCATGTACAGCCAATATATGTTTAACCAGTTCACAATTAATCCTGCTGTTTCGGGTTCTGAAATGTATGCACCGGTGGGATTAAGTTTTAGACGGCAGTGGGTAGGGATGAAAAATGCACCTGTAACTCAGACGTTATCTGCTCATACATTTATGGGCGAATCAATGGGGATTGGTGCCAATGTTTTTAACGATGTTTCGGGCCCAACTCGTCGAACGGGTTTAAGCGTAGCTTACAGTTATCACATCAATGTAGGTGATCATTCAAAGTTGTCATTTGGTTTAGCTTCACAAATCACTCAGTTCGTATTAGATAGGGATAAATTAATTACGGAATTACCAAACGATATCGCTATCCTTAATCAAACGAGCAACGAATTAGTTCCAGATTTTACTTTTGGTCTATACTGGTACGGAGAAAATCATTTTGTAGGTTTTTCTGCTTTGAATCTTTTAGAAAGTAAGAATGACCTGTTCGATATAACTACTCCGGTCACCAATACCTTGGATCGGGCATTTTATTTTAGTGGAGGTTATCGATTTAATGTGGGAGAATCTTTCAAAATCGAACCTTCACTGCTTTTTCGTTACATGATGAATGCACCATTTCAAATGGACATCAATTCGAAATTTATTTTGAAAGAAAAGTATTGGTTGGGCTTTTCTTATAGATTAAACGATGCTTTTGTAACGATGTTAGGAGTAGATTTAGGAGCGATTTGTTTTGGGTATTCCTATGATTATACAATGTCAGATTTAGTGAATTACAATTCAGGTTCACATGAGGTCTTTTTAGGTGTAAAAATGTTTAAAGGAGGCAAAGGGAAAACACCATGGCATAAGAGAAACCGACTGTATTCTTCGTATTCAAAAGGAACTTGAATTAATTCAAAATAATCAGCAAACATGAAGATTTATTTTCTTCAACTTTTTATTGCCTTCGGCATCGTTTCATCATCTTTTGCTCAATTAAAAGAAGCGAATGACCTATTCGATAATTTCGAATATAGAGAGGCGATTAAGTACTTTGAAATTGTTGAAAATTTAGACGAAGAAAATAGACTGAAATTGGCTTTTTGTTATTTCAGGATACACGATTTTAAAAATGCTCATTTTCAATTTTCAAACGTTATTTCAACGGAAGGAATAAGTCCAATTAATTACCATTTTTATGGGATATGCTTAAAAAATATTGGAAGATTTGACGAAGCAAGGGTTTGGTTTCTGCGTTATCAAAAGTTGGACTCACTTGATTTTTTTAACAACTTAAATTTAGAAGAACTCGAATTTCAGGAAAGCCAGTACCTTGCCCCTGAACGATTAGAGTTGATTAATCTAACTGCTATTAATAGTGGTCTATCGGAATTTTGTCCTCGTTACTTTAAAGATGGGTTTATTTATTGTGATGAGGTCAAATTTGATGAAAGCAATAAAAGACCACATATAGATTATGGAAATGATAGCTTAGACATTGATGCATTAGAATATGGCTCAGCAGAACGGCCTTTGGCAGAGTTGTATTATGTTCCTATTACGGGTGACATGCATGGTTCTCCTACATTAATGGCTGAAGATGATCATTTTCATATAGGTGATTTTGATATTGATGAAATTACTGGTGAAATTTACTTTACTAAAATTGATTTATTAAATAAGTGGAATCCTCAAGCACGGAGTCATCCCCGTCTTTTTAAAGCCAAGTTTGATACTGTCAATAAAAAGCTGGTTGATGTAAAAAAAGTAAAGGTCAAGAAATTGCATGATGAAGACGGCTCGGGACATCCGACCTTATCTGCAGATGGAAATAGGATGTATTTTTCGTCTG
>JABJPZ010000181.1 GCA_018663635.1 Crocinitomicaceae bacterium | reverse complement strand
GTGCATTTGTTACTACAGAGGATGGAACTGGAATTGTCCACATAGCACCCACTTTTGGAGCAGATGATGCGTTGGTTGCAAAAGAAGCTGGAATTCCACCTATGTTGATTCTTGATGGCAACAATAACCCTGTTCCTTTGGTAGACCTTCAAGGAAAATTCGTATCTCAAATGGGGGATTTGGCCGGCAAATATGTAAAACAAGAATTCTATAAAGAAAACCCTCCAGAGAAATCTGTTGATGTTGAAATTGCGATTAAACTGAAAGAAGAAAACTTAGCTTTCAAAGTTGAAAAATACGAACACAGCTATCCACACTGTTGGCGAACAGATAAACCCGTATTGTATTACCCGTTGGATTCTTGGTTCATTAAGGTGACTGATTTTAAAGATAAAATGGTTCAGCTAAATGACACCATTAACTGGAAGCCTGCCAGTACAGGAACTGGCCGATTTGGAAACTGGCTAGACAATGCCAACGATTGGAATCTCTCCAGGTCAAGATTTTGGGGAATCCCACTTCCGATATGGCGAACTGAAGATGGTGATGAAACTATTTGTATCGGGTCTGCAGAAGAGCTTAAAAATGAATGTCAAAAAGCCGTTGAGGCCGGCTTAATGGATGTGAACCCTTTGCGAAATTTTGAACCCGGGAACATGTCAGAAGACAACTATCTTACATTTGACCTTCACAAGAATTATGTCGATGCGATTACATTAGTCTCAGCTAATGGAAAGCCCATGAGTCGAGAAGCAGACCTGATTGATGTATGGTTTGACTCTGGCTCAATGCCATATGCACAATGGCATTACCCATTTGAGAATAAAGACCTCATTGACCAAAACAAGTCCTTTCCTGCAGATTATATTGCAGAGGGCGTTGATCAAACGCGCGGATGGTTTTACACGCTTCATGCCATTGCTACAATGTGTTTTGATTCTGTTGCCTATAAAAATGTTGTTTCTAATGGCTTAGTCTTGGATAAGAATGGTCAGAAAATGTCTAAACGACTTGGGAATGCCGTTGAGCCTTTTGAAAACCTACGCACGTACGGTCCGGATGCTACCAGGTGGTACATGATTACCAATGCTCAACCTTGGGACAATTTAAAATTTGATATTGAAGGGATTAAAGAAGTTCAACGCAAATTCTTTGGAACCCTGTACAATACCTATGGCTTTTTTGCATTATATGCTAACGTAGACGGTTTCGACGCTAAAACGAATTCTATCCCTATTGAAAACAGACCAGAAATAGATCGGTGGATTTTATCCAAGCTAAATACCTTAATTCTTGAGGTAAATGATGCGTATGATCAATATGAGCCGACAAGAGCTGGCAGATTGATTCAAGAGTTCGTCAGCAATCAGCTCAGTAATTGGTATGTGCGGTTATGCCGCAGGAGATTTTGGAAAGGCGACTATTCTGAAGATAAAATAGCAGCTTATCAAACGCTTCATACTTGTTTAGAAAAAGTCGCGCTTATCATGTCTCCAATTGCACCGTTTTATGCTGATCAATTATTTCTTGATCTCAATGCGCACCGTTCAATTGAGTCCGTTCATTTAGAGGTTTTTCCTGAGGTTGACAAAAATGCCATTGATTCAGATTTAGAACAAAGAATGGACATTGCTCAGTCCGTTTCATCCTTGGTGTTAAGCCTAAGAAAAAAAGAAAAATTAAAAGTTCGACAGCCATTACAAAAAATTATGGTTCCTATTACTAATGCTGTTTTCCAAAGACAGGTTGAAGAGATAAAAGAACTGGTTCTGTCGGAAGTTAATGTAAAGGAATTAGAGTTGATTAGTGAGGCTTCAGAAGTTTTGGTGAAAAAAATTAAGCCCAATTTTAAAACTATTGGCCCTAAGTATGGCAAACACATGAAAGCATTGGCATCTCTTATTAAAGAGTTTGATCAAGGCACTATTTCACTAATTGAAAAAACAGCGCGCTGGGAATGTGAAATTTCTGGAGAAGAAGTTATTCTTGAATTGTCTGATTTCGAAATAGAAACGGCAGACATTTCTGGGTGGTTAGTTGCAACCGAAAATGGAATAACCGTTGCTCTGGATGTTACTTTGAATGATCAATTAATTGAGGAGGGTATTGCCAGGGAATTTGTAAATAGAATACAGAACATTCGAAAAGACAGTGGTTTAGAAGTAACTGATCGTATTAAGTTATCAATTTCTAGCCACGATAAAATTGACCGTGCAATAAATAACAATTTAAATTATATTTGCTCAGAAACACTGGCGGAATCTCTACAAATTGTAACCCAAGTAGATGGTGGTACGTTAGTTGAAATTGAGGATGGTGTCTCAGCTTCCATTAGTATTGAGAAACTGAATTAAAACAGACAAAAATGGCGGAATTAAATAAAACAAGGTATAGCGATAATGAACTTCAAGAGTTCCAGGAAATAATAAACAGCAAATTAATGGAAGCTCGAAAAGACTTAGAACTTTTAAAAGGTTCATTGTCTCATTCCGATGATAATGGAACAGATGATACGGGTGCAGCTTTTAAAATGATGGAAGACGGTTCTGAAACCTTGTCAAGGGAAGAAACTGCTCAGCTGGCTGCTCGTCAAGAAAAGTTCATTCTCAATCTAGAAAATGCACTTGTGAGAATACAAAACAAGACCTACGGTCTTTGCAGAGTAACCGGGAAGTTGATTAAAAAAGAACGGCTGAAACTAGTCCCTCACGCTACATTGAGCATGGAAGCTAAGCTCAGACAGTAATTCCAATTGAAAAAAGTTCTACTAATTGTCTTAGTTGTTTTGTTAATTGATCAAATTGTAAAAATTTGGATCAAGACAAGTCTTAATTATGGCGAACACATTAATGGTGGATTTATCGACCTGTACTTCGTTGAAAACGAAGGAATGGCATTTGGTATGTCTTGGGGTGGAGTAACAGGAAAATTAATTCTAAGTATTTTTAGAATATTAGCTGTTGCTGCCATCGGTTATTTCATTTATACGCAAACTAAAAAGCCTGAGGTCCACAAAGGTTTTATTTTTTCAATGAGTTTGATTTTTGCCGGTGCAGCAGGTAACATAATTGACAGTGCTTTTTACGGGTTTTTATTTGACAAGGGGACCGTCTTTAATGGAAGTTATTGGGAGCATTATTCGGGAGTTGCTCAGCTTAACATTGAAGGATACGCAGGCTTTCTGCAAGGAACTGTAGTAGACATGTTCCAATTTGATATGGAATGGCCTGAATGGATGCCTTGGGTTGGAGGCAATCAAGTATTCGATGCCATCTGGAATTTTGCTGATTTCTGTATTTCTATTGGCGTGTTAATTATCATTTTGAGGCAGAAAACATTCTTGAAAAAAAAAGAAGCTCTAACTGAAAGTGAACCCGTATAAAATACCTTTCTTAGATTAATTTTTGCGCTATTAGATACTCGGCTATTTGTACGGAGTTAGTCGCAGCACCTTTTCTTAGGTTATCTGAAACTACCCACATATCCAGCGTGTTTGGATTCGATTCATCTCGCCTAATTCGGCCAACAAAAACCGCATCTTTATCTTCAGAAAAAAGCGGCATCGGATAAACATTTACATCTACATTGTCTTGCACAATTACACCTTCCGTTGCGGCGAGTTCCTTCCGAACATTTGAAATGTCAAATTCCTTTTTTAGAGCGACATTGACAGCCTCGGAATGTCCTCCTATTACTGGAACACGTACAACCGTAGCAGTTATCCTTATACTCGCGTCTCCGAGTATTTTTCTTGTTTCATTAACTAATTTGATTTCTTCTGTTGTATATCCATTATCTAAAAAATCTCCTCCGTGAGGCAAGCAGTTCTTGTCAATGGGGTATGGATAAGCCATTTCACCTTTTACCCCATTTCGCTCATTTTCCAATTGCTGAACAGCAATTACTCCTGTGCCGCTAACCGATTGATAAGTCGAAATAACCAACCTTTCAATTCCATAATTTCTATGCAGCGGCAGCAGCGCTAAAACCATTTGAATTGTAGAGCAATTCGGGTTGGCAATTATTTTGTCTTCTTTCGTAAGCAAAGCTGCATTGATTTCTGGAACAATCAATTTTTTATCCTGGTCCATTCTCCAAACGGAGCTATTATCAATTACTGTCGTCCCGTTAGCAGCAAATTTTGGCGC
>JABJPZ010000180.1 GCA_018663635.1 Crocinitomicaceae bacterium | reverse complement strand
TACACTGAAAAATTGCCAAATGGCAATTGGGATGAGCCCATTAACTTGGGTGACGAGGTTAATACCCCTGGAGATGAACTCTACCCTTATTTATTTAAGGATAGCTGTTTGTATTTCTCTTCTAATGGGCACATAGGTTTTGGCGGCTTAGATTTATTCAAAGTTTTGGTTGACGGTTCTGAGGTGAGTAAAAGAGAAATTCTTCCAAAACCTCTCAATTCCGAATCTGATGATATTGGTTTATTACTGAATGAAAACAATACCGATGAAGGATTTGTCGTTTCGAACAGATTTCATGGTGGATTTGGTGATGATGACATGTTTAGGTTTAAATTGAAGTTAGACGATTCATATGTGCAGGGGGTGGTAAGAAATGAAGATGGCTCGGTAGCGCCAAATGCATTAGTTAAGTTGTTAGGTGCAGATGGACATGAAATTCAGCAACTCAAGACTGATGAAAACGGGAAGTACTTTTTTGATCTTGACTCGAATGAAACGTATCACTTAATTGCTACCACGAATGGACGTGTCGCAAAAAAGCAAATCACACTAGGTCCAGATTGGAGTAGCAAGAATCCTCTTGATTTAACCTTAATGCCCGCTCAAACTGTGCAAGGTTTTGTGTTGGACCAGGTTGGTGGTGAAGTTGCTGCCGCAACAGTTTACTTATTGGACGATAGCGGGGTGCTTTTGGTGCAAACCTCTACAGATGATAAGGGTAGATATCAATTAGCACTTGAGAATAATAAAAAGTACACCGTTGTTGCAAGAATTAAAGGTTTTCAAGGAGAAATTCAAGCGTTAACGGATGATTCATGGGATACCAATCAGGATTCAAATATTCTTCTGTTACCAACAGAAGTGGTACAGGGAGTCATTTCTGATTCCACAGGTAAACCGATAGCCGGAGCTTTAGTTAAACTGCTTGATAATGATGGTGTAGAAATAGGTCAAACAAAGACAGACAGCAATGGGTTCTATTCATTTACAGTACCTCCTGGCAATTATCAGCTTGTTGCGAGTATAAATGGATTAGGTGCTAAAGAAAATATTGCAATAGACGAGAACTGGAATGGAGATAATTATTTGAATATGGTACTTCTTCCCATGGCTACTATTCAGGGTACCGTTTTTGATATTAACGGATTCCCTGCTGCCAAATCAAAAATAATACTGTACGATGAAAGAGGTGCTGTTCTTGTGCAATCCTGGACGGATGAAAAGGGTAAATATCAATTTGTTTTAACTGCAAATAGTAGCTTTGATATTGTTGCAGAAAAAGAAAATTTAAAAGGTAATGCTCATGTTACAACAAATGATTCTTGGGATAATCATAAAGCGACAGACATTAATTTAACAAATACAACTATTGTTTCTGGAATCATCTTGGATAATAATGGTAATCCGGTTGAAGGAGCAACAGTTAAATTGTATGATGATGACGGGAATTTAATTGCAACGGTTACGACAGGTACAGACGGAAAATATCAATTTATATTAGATAGAGATGAAAATTATCAAATAGTAGCAAGTATCGATGGGTTTGAAGGTGTAGCGAATATATTTACCGGAGATAATTGGAACGAAGATCATATCGTACAGATTAATTTAATGCCCGCAGGAACTCCGACAAAAGGTTTGGTTTCGGACAATAAAGATGGCAAAGGCATAGAAGGGGTTAAAGTGACACTAATTGATAATGAATCTGATAGTAAAATCATTTTATTTACTGATAATAACGGCCTCTTTGATCTGGCACTATCTCCAAATAGAAGCTATACCCTGAATCTGGATAAAGAAGGTTATTATCCTAAATCAATCATTGTAAATGCAGGGGAAAAGCTTCCCGAAGTAATTGATTTAAACAAAGAGTATGATTTGGCTATGGATTATGCAGGCTATGATGTAAATAAGATTTATTTCGATTATGATAAATCGACTTTAACTGAGGAGTCCTTAGAACAATTAGACAAACTAGCAGAGACTTTGAAGGAAAACGTTATGGCTTTACTATTTATTAAATCATATGCAGATTGTAGAGGTCCTGACAAATACAATACAAGTTTGTCTTGGCTTAGAAGCAAAGCAGTCAAGGAATACCTTGTGAATAAAGGGATTGGGCCAGAAAGAATTGGAACCAAATCAATGGGGGCAACGAATTTTGTAAACAACTGTATCAAACCAACGGATTGTACAGAAAAAGAGCACGCTGTTAACCGACGATCAGAATTTGAGATTAAGTTCAAGTAATTTCTAAAATGGACCTGATCAAAGAATCAGGTTGAAATACTTAATCAATTAAATTTATAGGGAATAACCAATTTAAATTCCGGAATTCGAGCTTTGAAATGCTCTTCAGAATTCAGATTAATAAAGAAATAAGCACCACTCATAGAGCCATAATCAGTATGTAAATTGCACGATGATTCGTATTCGTGTGTTCCACCGGGCCTAATAATAGGCCTTAACCCAACAACGCCGTCTCCTTCAATTTTTCTGTTTTCTGCCATAGAATCTTTAATGAACCAAGATCTTTTCACTAATTGCACGGGGAATTCATTTGTGTTGTTAATGGATATTTTATAAGAAAATAAGTAGAGGTTATTTTGTGGATTGGAGTAACTTTCTTGGTACATCGTCTCTACACTAATTCTTATGCCTTGATCTATGTCAGTGGTCATGAAACAAGTATAATAAAAAAATCTTCTTAGTAGTCTCAATTTATTTAAAAAAATAAACGTTACTGCCGTAAGGAATTAATTTTTTTGACGCCAATCAATCTTTCGTACCTTCCTGAAGGTTCATTGTAATAAACGTAAATTGTGTAGTCATTTTCGGTTTCATAATGAGTGCCTTCAATAAATCGAATTATTCCTGCCGTTTCATTATCCTTCAATAGCGCGTATTGATAGTTGTAGTACCCTTGTTTAAGATAAATATCTGTTTCGTAAAAACCGCGCTCACTGTTGTAAATTAATTTAAATTCGTCTTTGAATTTCCAATCTGAAACCGCGCCAAAAATAAACAGATCGCCTCCTTGAATTTGTTCTGGATATTTTAATCTAAACTGCACGAATCCATAATCTCCATCTAGGTCAGGATCGTTTCCATCCTCACAGTCCACAACAAATTTTCCATTCAATTCATTTGACGAGTAGTAATTTTTATAAGTGCGTTTTAGATCAGGTTTTAAATAAATAAAATTGGTGGTGTCATTCTTACTGTAATCTAAAACGTTAATCGATTTATAGTTAAAGCTTTTAAAGTCAAAAAATCGAAATTCATTGTTGCCATCAAAAACATTTTTTTCATCATAATCATAAACCAATTCCTTGTCTTTGATGAAAATGGGCTTCAAATCGGTAATTAGATTGTCAATTCTGCCATTCTGTTGTAGCACCACTTTTAAATTAGAAATGGGATTTATTATTGGAACAGCTCCATATAACAAGTTGAAATCAATTTCTTGTCGGTAATCTCTGTCCATAACAGTACTCGCAGGTTTAATCCTAGGGTTAATATTAATTCCATTTTCTGTTACCATAAAGCGTTTGGTCAATATGGGTTTTTCTTGGTCATTATCTTCGAAAAGGTAAAAGATGTAATTGCCTGATTTAGTTATTTTCACGTCTTCGTTTGGAAAGGTAAATTCGTAGTGAACAAATTTTTGGAGTGTATTAAAAGAAAAATTATAGTTTGAAATATAGTTATCATAAAACCCGTCCAGAAACTCTGTTTCCATCATATCACTCGGTTCCCAGCTGCTTGAACAGTGCATAACGGTGTAATTATAATCTCTGATTTCTCCTTGTAAATCGTCAAAACCCAGAACCAATTGTTCATTGGAGTAAAGAGCAAGTATGTTGCCGGAAATTGGTGAATGAGGTTGATGCAGAGTCACAGTTTTGATGTGAGGTACATAGGTATGGTCTTCATACCGAATGGTATTGTCATCAAAATATAGATCTTGTTCATCCTCAAAATTTGAGCGTTTTTTTACTTTTTGTCTTTTTTGTGCATGAAGTCCAATAAAGCACAGGGTGAGAAAGATAAACAGCAGGTATTTCGTGGTGTGGATCATGCCTATTAGTTTAGATTCATTCTAAATTAGAATAATAACGTTCTTAATGCCTTTTATTATACATGCTAGTGCCAACAAATTTATAATTTTACGGGCTCTTAAACTTTGTTTTAAATTAAGAAATTAACTATGTCTAAAGCCGTTAAAATTCGTAGAGGCTTAAACATCGCATTGCAAGGTAAGGCGGACAAAGTCCATGCCAATGCAAACGAGGCGAAGCAATATGCTATAAAACCGACTGATTTTCATGGGTTAATGCCAAAACTTGTGGGTAAGGAAGGGCATAAAGTGAAAGCCGGTTCGGTGTTATTCTACGACAAGTACAACGAAAGCATTAAATATGCGTCGCCCGTTAGCGGTGAAATATCTGAAATTCGTAGAGGCGAAAAAAGGAAAATATTAGAAGTAATCATTACTCCAGACGGAAAGGATTCTTTCGAAAAGCATGATGTTGCTGATCCAAATGACTTAAGTAGGGAAGAGATTCTTGAAAAGATGTTAGCGTCAGGATTGTGGCCATTTATTAAAATGAGACCAGTTGATATTGTTGCTAATCCTACCGACAATCCCAAAATGATTGTTGTTTCTGCATTTGATTCGCATCCTTTGGCTCCAGACTATAACTTCTTACTTAAAGACGAGCAAGAAGCGTTTCAATCAGGAATCAATGCCTTAAATAAACTTACAGAAGGTTCTGTTCACCTAAACATTCGAGGAGAGAAAAAACAAAACTCGATTTTTGAACAATGTAAAAATGTTCAAATCAATCTTTTTGGGGGGGTTCACCCTTGTGGAAATGTAGGTGTTCAAATCCATCATATTGATCCCATCAATAAAGGGGAAGTTGTTTGGACGGTTAATCCTTCTGATGTAGCTACTATTGGTAAATTTTTCATGTCTGGCAGATTTGATACAGATCGTGTTGTGGCTTTGACAGGTTCTAAAGTAAATGAACCTCGTTATCTCAAAACCAAAATTGGTGCGTCTATAGAAAGTTTGGTCAAGGATAATATTGAAGCTGATAATGTTCGTATTATCTCTGGTAATGTATTAACCGGAGACATGACCAATGACAAAGGTTTCGTAGGATATTATCATCATCAAATTACGGTTGTTCCAGAAGGAGATCATCACAAGTTTTTCTTGACTGACGGTTGGTTGAGCCTTGGGTTTAACCGATTTTCTATGTCAATGGCATATCCAACCATGCTCAATGCGCCAAGTAAAAAATGGGATTTAGATACCAATTTAAATGGTGAAGAAAGAGCATTTGTTGTATCTGAACAATATGAAAAAGTATTCCCATTTGATATCTATCCTGTTTTTCTCTTAAAATCAATCTTAACGAATGATATTGATGGAATGGAAAAATTAGGAATTTATGAGGTGGCACCGGAGGATTTTGCGCTTTGCGAATTCGTTTGTACGTCTAAAATTAATTCTCAAAAAATCATTCGAGACGGATTAGATATAATTAAAGAGGAGTGTTTATAAAAGCAAGAAATGAAATTTTTAAGAAACATATTTGATAACGCTCATCATAAGCTAGAATCAAAGGAAAAAATCAAAAAGTTTTGGCCTTTGATAGATGCTTTTGATACGCTCATGTTTACGCCAAAAGATGTAACTAAGTCGGGTTCGCATATTCGGGATGCGATAGATTTGAAACGAACGATGATGCTGGTAATCACTGCCATGGTTCCGTGTTTATTATTTGGTATTTATAATGCTGGATACCAAAGTTTGCGCCTCACTGAGGCGGGATGGGACGCAGGAGTTTTCGATTGTTTCATGGCTGGATTGCCTAAAATCTTGCTTTTAATTATTGTTTCTTATGCAACTGGTTTAGGTGTAGAATTTATTTTTGCAATACGTAACCAACATTCTGTAGCAGAAGGATTTTTGGTTTCTGGTATGTTGATTCCTTTGATTATGCCAATAGATGTGCCACTTTGGATGGTAGTAGCCGCTACGGCTTTTGCTGTTTTAATTGGTAAAGAAGTTTTTGGAGGTACAGGGATGAATATTTTGAACGTTGCACTAACCGCTAGGGCATTCTTATTCTTTGCGTATCCAACAAAAATGTCTGGTGACAAAGTTTGGATTTCTGACTATGAGTTAATGAAGGAAAAGAGTCTCGCCGTGAAAGAAAACATGGCTAATGGAACGGAAATTCCTGAACACCTTGCAAATGTTCCAGAGCTGGTTGATGGTATGTCTGGAGCAACTGCTATGGGTGAACTTGCCAGTACTTTTGATGCAACAGCAGCGCATTCAGAAACGGTTACTTCGATGTTCGCTTCGGGAGGACAATTTGATTTTATGAATTCATTTCTAGGTCTAATACCTGGCTCTGTTGGAGAAACTTCAGCATTAGCTTGTTTATTAGGCGCTGGAATGTTGTTAGCGACAGGTATTGCAAGTTGGAAGGTAATTGGATCTTTTTTCGTTGGGGGCTTATTCATGACCACGGTTCTTTTTGCTATTGGTGGAAACCCTTATTTCGATTTAAATCCAATTCATCAATTGATGCTGGGTGGCTTTATGTTTGGGATGGTATTTATGGCCACAGACCCAGTAACAGCATGCCAAACAGGTACGGGAAAATTCATTTATGGATTTTTGGGCGGGTCACTTGGAATTTTGATTCGAATTTTAAATCCTGCTTACCCTGAAGGAATTATGTTAGCAATTTTGATTGCAAATGTGTGTGCACCATTGATTGATCACATGGTGATTCAATCGAATATAAAACGTAGACTAAGTCGACTAAAAACCGCATAAGATGGCTATTAATAAAGAAAGTAATTCGTATACAATAATGTTTGCCGTTGTTATGGTAGTGATTGTTGGTGGTCTTTTGGCGTTTACCTATGAATCCTTTAAGGACATTATAAAGAGTAACCAAGAAAACGAAAAGAAACAAAACATATTACAAGCAATCGGAATCGCTGAGACCGGCGGTAAAGACTTTGACAGAACTGCGGCGCAGGAAGTCTTCTACAAATATGTTACTAGAAGAATAACACTTTCATATGAAGGAGAAATCTTAAGTGATTTACCTGCTGACAGTATCATTAATGCTTCAAACAAGCTAGATGCCTTTAACATAGACCTAAGGAAAGAGTACAAGCTGTACGGTAAGAAGGTAATCAAGAATAACAAAGGGAGCCAAGAGAAATTAGCTGCAGGATTGGCTGCAGAGGACAGAATTCACTATCCTTTATTTGTTTGTGAGAAAGAAGATTCAACTTTTTATGTAGTTTCTGCTGTGGGAACAGGCCTGTGGGATGATGTTTGGGGTTATATTGGAATTAATTCAAATTGTGAAACCATTAGCGGTTCCGTTTTCGACCATAAAGCGGAAACACCAGGATTAGGATCTAAGGTTACTGAAGATTGGTTTCAAGAACAATTTATTGGTAAACGAATCATGGCTGAAGATGGTAAAACCAGATTAAAACTCGAGGTTAAAAAACCAGGAAATGAATTGAACATCCATCAAGTTGATGGAATTAGTGGCGCAACATTTACAGGTGCAGGTGTTGCGGAAATGTTGGAAAGATCATTTGTGGTCTACCAAGATTTTTTTGATAATAATCCAGAATTCAAAAAATAAGAGGCATGGCAGAAGTAAAAGAAAAAGAGCCGTTATTCTCTAAGAAGAACAAAAGGTTAATTACGGATCCGTTGAATGACAACAATCCGGTTACGATACAAGTATTAGGGATTTGTTCTGCGTTAGCAGTTACGGTTCAATTGGATAATGCAATAGTGATGTCCATTGCAGTAATGGCTGTATTGGTTATAGGTAACGTTGTAGTTTCTTTGCTGAGAAGTTTCATCCCTCCGAGGATTAGAATTATTGTTCAATTGGTTATTGTTGCATCACTTGTTATCATTGTTGATATTGTGTTAAAAGCGTTTGTTTACGATGTCTCTAAGCAACTTTCTGTATTTGTGGGACTCATTATAACCAATTGTATAATTATGGGCCGTTTGGAGGCTTTTGCAATGGGCAATAAGCCTTGGGCATCTGCTCTGGATGGAGTTGGAAATGGCTTAGGTTATGGATTTGTTTTGATTGTAGTTGCGATTTGCAAAGAATTATTTGGCTCAGGATCGTTAACAATCCCAGGATTTGATAAGTTTCAATTTATTGCAGAAGGGTCTGGTTATCTGCACAACGGGCTAATGTTGTTACCACCATCTTCGTTGGTTTTAGTAGCGGTCTATATTTGGATTCAGAAAACCAGAAACAAGAAATTAATAGAAGAACATTAATTAAAAGAAGAAAGAGAAATGGAATACTTTAAATTATTCATACGTGCTGCCTTTGTAGACAACATGATCTTTGCATTCTTTTTTGGAATGTGTTCATATCTGGCGGTGTCAAAAACGGTTAAAACAGCAGTTGGTTTAGGGATGGCTGTAATTTTCGTTCTAACGGTAACGGTTCCTGTCAACTGGCTATTAGATACTTATGTGTTACAGGAAGGAGCTTTATCTTGGCTAGGGCCTGAGTATGCAAGCTATGATCTTAGCTTTTTAAGTTTTATCATGTTTATTGCGGTTATTGCGTCAATTGTTCAATTGGTTGAAATGATCGTGGAGAAGTTCTCACCGGCCTTATACGGCGCTTTGGGTATCTTCTTACCATTGATCGCAGTAAACTGTGCCATTTTGGGTGGTGCATTGTTCATGCAACAAAAACAATTTGGAGATATTGCTGAAGCCACCACATACGGATTAGGTTCTGGATTTGGATGGTTCATAGCGGTAGTTTTAATTGCAGCAATTAGAGAGAAAATTCGCTATTCTCATATACCTGCCCCGCTGAGAGGAGTTGGTATGGCTTTCTTAATTACGGGTTTAATGGGATTGGCATTTTTAGGGTTTTTAGGTTTTAACATTTAATCGTGATTTAAGAATGACTGGAGTAGTAATAACATCAATTATAGTTTTCTTGGCTGTAGTGCTTTCGCTAACGGCTTTACTATTGTTTGCAAAGGCAAAATTGGTTTCATCTGGAAAAATTAAGATTACCATTAATGGAGAAAGAGAGCTGGAAGTAGAAGGAGGAAACACTTTATTAAGTACGTTGGGTACCGCAGGTATCTTTTTGCCATCAGCATGCGGTGGAGGTGGAACTTGTGTTCAGTGTATTTGTCAAGTTCATACGGGAGGTGGATCAATATTACCTACAGAAGTACCGCATTTTTCAAGAAAGGAAATAGCTTCTAACCACAGGCTTGGTTGTCAGGTCAAGGTTAAGGAAGATATGGAGATTGAAGTAGAGGAAGAAGTTCTTGGAATCAAGGAGTGGAAAGCGAAAGTGGTCTCTAATTATAACGTAGCAACGTTTATCAAAGAGTTTATAGTAGAAATCCCTGAGGATATGGACTACAAAGCTGGAGGATATATCCAGATTAACATTCCAAAATGTACTGTAAATTATTCAGAGATGGAAGTCGAAGCGCATCCACAGGATCATCCAGGTGAACCGGATAAATTCAAGGCAGATTGGGATAAATTTGGTTTATGGCCATTAGTAATGAAAAATGATGAAGAAGTTGTTCGTGCTTATTCAATGGCATCTTATCCAGCTGAAGGTCGAAAAATCATGTTGAACGTTAGGGTTGCAACACCACCTTGGGACCGCAAGAACAACGATTGGATGAAAGTCAATCCTGGTATAGCATCCTCTTATATTTTTAATTGTAAAGCAGGTGATGAGGTAACCATCTCGGGAC
>JABJPZ010000179.1 GCA_018663635.1 Crocinitomicaceae bacterium | reverse complement strand
TGGAGTAGCAATAGGATTAAGATAGGTTACTTGAATACCGGGTCCAATATCCCAGCAGTTTGCATTGTAAATATAATTACCCAGTACAGGGTCGTAATGGTACAGGTTTGTTTGCGCAAACCAAAGTTCGGCATAAGGTCCGCCAGGTAATGTTGCGGCATATGACGCTGGATTGTTAATGTCTGTAAGGTCTTGAGGGCTGGGTATTAGTCCAACAAAGCAAGGGTCTGAAGTAGGAAATAATCCAGGAGTTGGGGGGCAGGAATAAGCCAAATAGACTAATTCAGGCTGGTACGCATAGGTTGGTCCGGAACCAATAGGTCCAATGTCATCAGGATGGACATAATCACCATTGGTTGTAATGTCAATTTGATCTCCATCACAGAGGATGTAATTATTCAATCCGTTTCCAGTTAGAGTAGTTGATACCGTTCCCGCATCAGCTGCACATCCACAGTTAATAGCTAGCTGGCTTCCGCATGACTGGTAATCCGAGAAGTAGTAGTCTACAATGTATGGGTTTGCGGTTGGGTCAAGTCCTGAGACAGACCAGTTTTGAGGACTAGTAGTTGGGAGATTAATAATGGTATCAAAAGTGGATGTTCCATCAAAAACAGAGATTACTAAGGTGCCAGAAGCGTAGGAGTCATCAAAAGTGATGTCACCATTAACAAATCCTCCCCCCACAGTACAAAAGACATTAAACCCTAGAATAGGCGGTGGTGATTGAAATCCTTGCGTAAACGTACATGCTGGATCATCACTAAATACTGCAGTGAAGTCACAGATGCCAGATCCTTGAGGTAGACCAGAGAACGTAAAAGGACTGGATGTTCCAAATGGAGCACTAACGATTACTTGTTGTCCGTCGCAGGCAGTGATGGTTAAGGTTCCTGTCGCTGGGGGGTCTGTGTAGTACATTGTTCCTGCAACATCATAGACTAAAAATCCAGCACCACTTACATAGCAGTTAGTTAAAGAAATGGGTATAGAATCAATAACGCAATTCACGCAAGGCGGACCAGTTATAGTGATGTTTTCAACATTGTTTGTGGAGCATATGTTGTCGGTTACGGTAACTGAATAGTTGCCACTGCATAAATTACTTATCGCCGGTGTCGTTTCTCCTCCCGGAGACCATAAATAAGTGTAAGTTCCACTGCCACCCGTAGTTGCCACTGCGGCGCTTCCATCACAATCTCCAACACATGTCTCGTCAGTCTGAGAAGGTGTAGTAACTAAGGGACCAAACAATTGAATAAATTCTGTTTGAATGTCTGGACAAGCTCCGCCAATTGTCGCTGTTATTGCATAAGTGCCTGGTGTTGTATACGTATGGTCGGGAGGATTATTACCAATAAATGTGGTTCCATCTCCAAAATCCCATGTAGGAACGCCGATTGACATGTCTGAAATATTAACGGTTACAGAACTTCCACACGTTATAGCTGGAGTTGCGATAGTAAAATCAACATCTGGCGCAATCAGTGCGGTCATATCTGGCCCAAATGTAAAATCCAGTCCAGTAGCCAAGGTATTGGTATAGTTATCAATTTGAATGACATAGGTATTTCCAGCAGTCACTGTAATACAAGGACAGTATTCTTCGGCTGTGCCTCCTAAAGTATTTATTGGACAAACTGTTGCAGAAGTGCAATTCATTCCTGACACACCGCTTCCGGTTGAATAGTTATAATTACAAGCAACATTAGTTGCTGACCACTGAGCAGGGTTTGTTGGACATCCACCCGTTATGTCGTAAATAGACCAATCCCATTCAATTCCAGATCCAGATGTAGCTGAAATGTCCCATGCAAGCTGCCCGGTTTGAGTAACCGTAAATTGGAACCATATATCTTGATTGCCTCCTCCTGGAAAACAAGGCGGAGATGCTCCTGATGCCGTAAATATACTCATGTCGGGAATATTATAGGTTTGAGACGCATCACAAAGTGGGATTGCTCCAGCACAACCGTTACCACCACCTGGTGGTGGATCGTAAGAATCAATACATAAATCAAAATCACCATCTGTTCCAGCATTAGACATGATTCCAACCCAAATCTGTGTTCCAGCAGGAAAACCCCAATTTTGATTGAGGGTATTAGTTCCAGTAACAGTTTGGCAAGTAATTAACGTACCTCCATTTGATGGACAACCACCTGTGTAAAGAACAATTTCAGTTTCAGTTAAACCTGAAGAAATTATTGTTAGGTCATTTTGAGAACCAGTAGCAACATATGTATACCAAACTTCATTAACTGGAGCAGCATTACAGGCTCCAAACATTATACTTTCTGAAGTCGAACCAGTAGTAGTTCCTGATTGGCAACCAGAACCTCCAATTAAGGGAAAGGTCGTTGCAGTAATACAATTGTCTGACTGTGAGAACATTGATCCATGGCTCAGAAAAATGACAGTCAGAACGAGTAAAAATTTCTTCATATTTCGCACCCAATATTTGAAATTGTCGAACTAAACTTTTAGGAAAGCAATTCCATTTACTTAATGGAGCAGATTTATGGTTCCTTTAAAGATTTGATCAATTCCTTGTTGATTTTTATATTTCACTATCCAAACATATGCTCCTTGTTCACAAAATCCTCCATCACGTTGATTTTCTCCAGCCCAAGGATTACTAAGACTTCGGGACTGATAGATTAAACCTCGTTTGTCGAAAATGGTCATTTCAAAACTAACATTCAGAATTTTAAGCGCTTCAGGAATGAATTTATCATTTATTCCATCGGCATTGGGTGTAAAGGTATTAGGCGCTAAAAGGTTATAATCGGTTACAACTTCTAATTCTTGCTGTGAGATCTTAACACATCCATGAACGTTCGAGGCAGTAAGCGTAATTTGATAAAAACCTTTCTTTTTGAAAGTAATTATCGGATTTTTTTCATCTGAAATTATACCATTCTGAAAATTCCAATTCCACGAATCAGCATGTTCAGAATGGTTTGTAAATTCTACAGTTGGTACAGCATTATAGGTGTTTTTAACCCAGCTAAAATCAACATTTGGAGCAGGATTAATTTGAATTGCAATCTTATCAGAAACATTAACTATTTCTTCGTGTTTAGTGCTAGTTGCTTTCAATTGAACATAATAGATGCCAGGCAGTTTGTAACTATGTACAGGAGATCTGTTTTCTGAAGTTTCTCCATTACCGAAATCCCAATTATACTGCGTATTTTCCACCTTATTTAAAGAATTAAAGGTGAGATTTTCTCCAACACAAGCTTCTGTTGTTGTAATTGTAAATTGAGCACTGGGACGAATAATTTTTGTAGTTTGGGTGTTACCCTGCTTGATTTCAGATAGAATTGAAGTTTCTTGGGTTTCATCTGATACATGTAGATCTTCCGGTAGTTGACTATTAACTTCGTTTTCTAAAGCATTGTCAACATTCTCAGATTTGTCAATCTTAATGGTTTGCTCAATCTCGGTCAGCGCATGGTCATCAACAATAATGGTAGCTGACTCGATTCGATCTTCTAATCGATTGGTAGAATTGCTGAGGACACTCTCTTTTGATGAAATATTTGTTGAATCGATCAGGGCAACTACATTAATGTTACTTGTTTTAACGGTTTGCTTATCTGAATTAGGTAGCTGCCACAAAAGAATACTTCCAATAGCAAGGGTCGAAGCAGCAGCAATATATTTCCAAGGAAATCCCTTTTTAGGTGGAGGGAGCCGCTTCTCAATGGCGTTCCATTGAGAAGAGTCGTAATCGTATTGCTGCTGCTGCAACTTATCCTTTACTATTTTTTCAAATCCGTCTAAATTAGACATCGTATTTAATTTTGTTTTTGAGTAGGGCTCTTAATTTCTTTTTTGCTTTTGCCAAATTGGATTTTGAAGTTCCCTGGGAAATACCGAGTGCTTCAGCCACTTCCTGGTGAGAATAATCTTCCATTACAAATAAATTGAATACTGCTTTGTACGCGGGGCTTAGCTGCTGAATTGCTTCAATAACATCGGCTACCGGTAATCCAACAAAATCGTTGTCATTTTCATCTTCATGAAATACGTCAGTTTCAATTCTGCTTTCATCTTCAATTATCTTCAGTTCTTTTTTTGATTTTCGGATGTAATCGATAGAGGTATTCACCATAATTCTTCTTATCCATCCTTCAAAAGAACCTCCGAAATTGTAATGTTCCAATTTTTCAAAGACCTTTATGAATCCGCTTTGACAAACATCTTGAGCAGTATCGTGGTCACGACTATATCGCATACACACAGCCATCATTTTACTGTAGTACGTTTTAAAGAGCAATTCTTGACTTTTTCGGTCTCTTTTAATGCTCTTCTTTATCGTATTTTGAAGCTGCTTTTCTGTTAAATTCATTACGAATTCATGTATTTGACGATAATCGTTCGTTAGGGTTGCCTAATGATTTTAAAAAAATTGAAACTTTATGGTAAACTGAATCTCTTTTGCAAAGATTAACTTTTTAGCTAATTATAGGTATCTACAGATAGTTTATTATTTTCGCATACCGAAAAGTAGAACGAAACAAATAAAAATTAAATGAAAGTAACAGTTGTAGGAGCAGGAAATGTTGGAGCGACCTGCGCCAATGTTTTAGCACACAATGAAGTGTGCAATGAAGTAGTCTTATTGGATATTAAAGAGGGGTATGCCGAAGGTAAAGCCCTTGATATGTGGGAAACCTCTCCAATAAATTCTTTTGATACAAGATTGGTAGGTTCAACAAATGATTATGCTAAAACTGCAAACTCTGATGTCGTTGTCATTACCTCTGGTATCCCAAGAAAGCCAGGAATGAGTAGAGATGATTTGATTGCGACTAACGCGGGCATTGTAAAATCTGTAACTGAAAACGTAATAGCTAATTCGCCTGAAGCAATTTTGATTTGTGTTTCTAACCCGTTAGATGTCATGACTTATGCAACGTATCTAACAGCAAAAAAGGATTCCAGGAAAGTGATGGGGATGGCGGGAATATTAGATACTGCCAGGTACCGGTCATTCTTAGCATTGGAGTTGGACTGTTCACCTAAGGACATTCAAGCTGTTCTTATGGGAGGGCATGGAGATACTATGGTTCCACTACCAAGATATACAACCGTTGGAGGTATTCCTGTTACTGAATTGGTTTCAGAAGAACGTTTAAATGCAATTGTAGAAAGAACTAAAAAAGGAGGCGGCGAAATAGTTAACCTTCTTGGAACATCTGGCTATTATGCGCCTGGTGCGGCAGCAGCACAAATGGTAGAGGCTATTTGTAAAGATCAAAAAAGAATTTTCCCAGTTTGCGCTTGGTTGCAAGGGGAATACGGAATGAGTGATATCTACCTTGGAGTTCCGGTGAAACTTGGTCGCAATGGTATCGAAGAAATTATTGAATTGGAATTAAATAGTGATGAAAAAGCATTATTAGCAGACTCGGCTGTTGCAGTTAGGGGAGTAATGCAAGTATTGGATGACATGAATGCGGTCATCTAATTTCCATTTTTTTAAGAATTAGATCAGTTTAGGGCAGTCGAAAGATTGCCCTTTTTTATTCTACAATAATGGGACGTGTTCCCCTACCTTGTTGGTTGAATATTTGAATGAAATAGATTCCAGGATTTAAATGTTGTGTGTTAATGGAATGAATGTGGCTAGCTGTTTTAGTGCCAGAGATTATCACTTTTCCAGCTACATCAAACAACTGATAAGAAAAACCAGCTGATTGGCTCAATCGAATGTACATGATCTCTCTTGCTGGGTTTGGAAATAACTCAAAATCAATCGATTTAAAATTATCCGAAACCGATGTTATTGAGGAGTCTCCGATAAAAATTTGAAGTCCTCCTCTTTTATTTCCAATAAGTAAATCGGGATAATTATCCCCATTTACATCTGTTATAGCTGGTGCTGAATGTAGACCGACAGAGATATTGGATACTTGATTTGTGACCTGATTGAAATAACCCGATAGGTTGCCATCAATGTTGTTGAAGTGTTCGATTTCGCCATGGGTTGATCCAACAAACAGCTGAGTAGCTCCATTTGCGTTGTCAAAAAAACGTGGGATAGACATTCCAATGCTGGTTCCAGCATAATTAACTCTCACAAAGCCCAAGCTATCTGTTACAAGAGTAAAGGACGGTGCAACTGAGCTTTTACTCTCATAATAATTCAAATTCCCATTTCGTTCGCCGATTACTAAATCAAAATCACCGTCTTCATCTAAGTCCACAAAAGTTGGGGCTGCATGCAAACCAACATCAATCGTAATTCCATCAATATCTGTTAATTGCGGTGCTGTGAGGACAAAATTGGCCGTATTTCCCGCACCTGCACTATTTGTAAAGAAATGTAAAACCCCGTTGTAATCACCAATAATCATGTCTTCATCTCCATCTCCATCAACATCGGCAAACGTCGGAATCATGTTTTTTTCGATTCCCGAGCTGGATAAATTCATATAGTCATCCGTAATGAGACTGTAAATCGGCTGTATACTCGAGCCCATATTTTCATACAAGCTAATTGATGGTTCGTATGAATCGCTTGACGCATTAAACGTCCCAAAATTGGATAGTAAAATGTCCATTAGTCCATCAGAATTATGATCAAAAAAAGTAGGTATTGAGCCGGTTCCAACATCGATCATTTCACCTTGTAAGAGATTATCTTGCTGAAACGAAAAAGTGGGATTAATGTCCGTTCCAGTATTTAAGTAATAATGCATGCTGTTTTTATCTGCACTTTGATTTGCTGTATTGGTACCTACAATTAAATCTCTGTTGCCATCGTTAGTAACATCTTCATAAAAAGCTGCTGGAAATATTTTTAAGTTGATGGGGTTGTCATAGCTCGGAAATGTCGTGTCTTGTAATATCATTGAGCTGTTGTTGTTGGGGATTGTGCCCCCGTTGATTAGCATCGACATTTTAGGATAGCTAACGTCTCCTATCAGTACATCTTTCACTCCGTCACCGTTTTCATCAATAGTAAGTACTGTAGAACCACTGTGTCGAGGGGCTGATTTATTCTCTAAAGAGGTCTGGTCTGGGATGTATTCTGCGGCTACTCCTAAGTTAGAATTGTCACAGGTATCCAGCAATTGAAGTGCACTAGTTGTGAAAGACTCCGAAAAGTGTCCCCAGCAATTATTTCTGATTTGAAATTCTAAGCTATCGCACGTGAAATGGTTTTCCATTGAAAGATTACGATGGTATTCAAGATTGGTGCCGAATATGCTAAACGTAACGACATCTAAATCTCCGTCACCATCAATGTCGTCAATAGAAGGAATATCTACCGAACTTACATAAAGATTGAGGTAGCTTGTGTTGTAGTAAGACATTACGAGATTGGTAGTGAGTTCAAATTCTAAATTCCCTCCTGTGCTTATATTCTTGTAAACAGCGATTCCACCAGTGGCATAGCACCAAATGTCTTTTTTACCATCACAGTTGTAGTCGCGAAGTAAGCACCAGCTCCTCATCTCTGATGGAAACTTTTCCTCGAACTCTGGAGCATGCACGTAATTTGGAGATCCTGCA
>JABJPZ010000178.1 GCA_018663635.1 Crocinitomicaceae bacterium | reverse complement strand
TATTTCCTAATGCATTCAACATTGAATTTATCCAAGTAGCTGGCACAATACAATCTGCATCTGTTTGCATAATTATATCATTCGTGGCTAAAGCTATTCCTTCAGATAATGCAGCTTTCTTTCCTAGTCCATTGCAATTAATTGTTTTCAGCTGAAGACCAAATTGATCCAAATCTAATCTTTCCCAACCATCTGTCGAGTGATCATTAATTAGTATTATCTCAAGCTTTTCATTCGGGTAATCCAAAAAAGCCAATGAACGCAAAAGGCCCGGCAACTTTTTCATCTCATTTCTAAAAGGGATCACAATAGAAACATCTGGTAATTGATCAATTCTTGAATGCCGTTCTTTATTTAAAAGTTGGATTCCATTAGTAAAAATGTAAAAGGAATACACGAGACAAATAACAAAGCCAATTAGCACTATCGAACTCATCCCCTCTTTTTTATAAATAAAACCAGCACTGCTCCAATTAAAGCAGCAATGGCTACATTAATCATCCATAGCAATAAGGAGCTCATGGTCGTAATTAAAAAAGAAGGTGAAAAAGCTGAGAAAATTACGCAAGCAGCACCTTCTCGTACACCAAGTTTTCCAAACATCGTGGGAATAAGCGTTATCACTAAATACAAATAGCCAATTAATACAAGACAAATTAAAAAATCAACCTGAACAGAGAAGAACAGTAGAATAAGATAAAATTGAACCGCAAAGACTAAATATCTAATTAAGCTAAGCAGGAGAACTTCTGCTAATAACTGTTTTGAATGCCGCGCTAAAAATTGAAATTTTTCCTTCCATTTTCTCATTACCTTAAACTTGAATAAAACCGTCAACCAAGCGTCAGCAAAAAAATATATGTGTAAGAAAATGAACCCTATAAAACCAAAAATTAATGCCGGAATCCACGGCTCAAAATCTAGATTATTAAATTTTCCTATGTTAATTGGAATCCATTGAATAGCAATGGCACTTATTATTCCAAAAATGATGGTAGACAAAAACTGTGCTAAATTACCAACAAATGTGTTTAAAGTACCCGTAAGCACCTGTTCTTTAGGGAGGTACATCACTCTGCCGACGAATCCACCTATTCTGTTAGGCGTGAATGCACCTGTTGCATTTCCTGCAAATGCTGCTTTAAAAGCTACGGTTAAACTAATCTTGTATTCTTTATCCATGAGTCTTTTCCATTTGTATCCTTCGATACCCCAATTAACAAAGAGCAATAGAAAAGCGACCAATACCATCCACCAACCACCTTTAGAAAAGGAGTCTTTAAAATGAATCCAAACTCCCTGAGTATTTTCTTCTGCAATAACCGTGGTATATACAAACCAAATTGCTCCTAGAAAAATAGCTACTTTAAGAAGTTGAAATAGTATCTTGTATAAGTTTACTTTAGTAATGATTTAAATTTTTCATAAAAGTACTGATATTGAAGAACCCCGAGAAAATTATTCTAGGAATTGATCCAGGCACAACGATGATGGGTTACGGACTAGTTAATATTTATGGAAAAGAAATGAAGCTTCACAATATGGGCATTGTGAACTTATCTAAAATTAAAGGCCATGATCAGAAGCTTAAAAAGATATTTGAACGAGTATTATATCTTATTGACACCTATCATCCCCATGAATTAGCAGTGGAGGCGCCTTTTTTCGGAAAGAATGTTCAGTCTATGCTAAAACTTGGCCGAGCGCAGGGAGTAGCGATGGCAGCTGCCCTATACAGAGACCTCCCAATTTTCGAATACTCTCCTAGAAAAATTAAACAATCTATAACGGGCAGTGGTAATGCTTCAAAAGAACAAGTAGCGAAAATGATTCAAACGCTCTTAAAATTAGATAAGCTACCCAAACATTTGGATGCTACGGATGGAGTTGCAGCTGCAATTTGTCACCATTTTCAAAACAAACCAGGTATAACCGGAAAATCATATGGAAGTTGGAAGGCTTTTTTATCTGAAAACCCCGATAAAAAAGCAAATTAGCTTTGAACAATTGTTGTTGCAATCTGCGCAAATTCGTTATGGCTAAAGGATAATTTAGGCCTGGAAAAATCTATATCCGAAACCTTATTGATTGGCACAAGGTGAATATGTGCATGTGGAACTTCTAAACCAATAACCGCAACGCCAATTCTTTTACAATCGATAGCTTTTTCTATTTTTTTTGCCACAACCTTAGCGAACTTCATCATCTCACCAAGCACATCTGCATCCAAATTAAAAATATAATCAACCTCAATTTTAGGAATAACTAAGGTATGTCCTTTAGCTAATGGCGCAATGTCTAAAAATGCTAAAAAATCCTTGGACTCAGCAATTTTATGACACGGTACATCACCTTGAATTATTTTGGTAAAAATAGTCATCTTACCGCGTAATTTCGACTATTTCAAATTCAACAACACCTCCTGGAGTATCTACATGTGCTAATTCTCCAACTGACTTACCCAGTAAGCCTCTTGCAATTGGTGATTCAATAGAAATTTTTCTCAGCTTCAAATCTGCCTCATTTTCAGCGACAAGCGTATAAGACATTTCCATACCATTTTTAACATTTCGAATCTTAGCAGTAGATAGAATAAGAACTTTTGAATTGTCCATTTGTGATTCATCCACTAATCTCGCATTCGCTAATTTATCCTTTAATTTAGCAATTCTTGCTTCAAGCAAGCCTTGTGCTTCTTTGGCTGCATCATACTCTGCATTTTCAGACAAATCTCCCTTGTCTCGGGCATCCGCTATTTGTTGAGAAATTCTAGGTCGTTCAATATTCTCTAGCTGATAAATTTCATCTTTCAAATTTTGAAGGCCTTCTTCAGTATAGTAGCTTAACTGTGACATGCTTTTGATTTTATTATGACAGGCTATAAACAAAGAAAATCCCACTATCAGCGGGACTCACTTATTAATTGGTCAGCACAAATATAAGAATTATTTCATAAATCAATCTCTTTTTAAGATTGGAATCTATTTAGAAATTATCCAGTATAGGAGGCCGCATGGCACCAAACCATTTCAATATTCTTTCTCCAACACCGGGCACATCAACATGGATAATGTAAACTCCACTGGCAATAGGGATTCCTACCTGATTTTTTAAATCCCAGTCTTGGAATGTTATCCTACTGTCCTTTTTGAATTGACGTACCAATGTGCCGCTAACAGCATATATATTTATATTACATACATCTGGAAGGTTTGTGATCTTTATTCTGTTATCAATCTTGTTATTTTCATAGCTGGAATACGCATAGTATGGATTCGGCACAACATTAATAATCGCTAAAGCAGCTATAGCCGTGTCGTTGTTATTCAGTTCCGTAGCAATATCACTGGTGCTGAAATTATACAACGG
>JABJPZ010000177.1 GCA_018663635.1 Crocinitomicaceae bacterium | reverse complement strand
TTTAATTGGAACGGGCGTAATTGAATTTACAGGGAAAAGTTTAATGGTTACAAGTGGGAAAATTATCAAAAAAGATTCAAGCGATTTGGTGGCTATTGCACAAGGAACGTTTAATATTTACCCGATGGAAAAAAGAGATTTTTTAAACTTATTATCACCTGATGAATAGTCCGTAAGTTTTGAAACTTAACGGTTATTAAAAAGAAAATTAAGCCCCAATTTGATTCCGTTACTCAAAATGGTTTAAATTGTAATAATAAAGTGTACATCCACATTACTTGACAATAATTATGATACTACAAACCTATTTAACCTGCTTGTGTTGTTTCCTTTTTATATTTTCATCTGCGCAAAATGTGAATTATACAGCCGAAATTGTAGAATTCTACATGACAGGGTGTGACGATGGTGCGGGCTCTGATGAAGAACCTACCTGGAAAGTGTACACGCGTGATAACATCTCTACCGGATGGGAAGGTGGCACATGCCACTTTACGGATGGCAACATTCCCATCGTGTATATACCTTCTTCAGGAACTGTGATTGCTTCAAAATCGAATTCGACAGCAACTTTAATTGATGTGCGGTTTGAGGCATGGGAAGACGATTGTGATGGAGGTACTGGTGCAGACAGATGCAATTTCGATGCCTCATGTTTGGCAGGAATTCAAGAAGATGATTGTTTGCAATACCATGACCCCCTTGCTGGAACTTTCGGAGCTTATCCAAGTATTGACTTCAGAAACGATCCCGATTGCAGTTGGAATTCGTACACATTTTCTGCAGGAGATTTTGGACTGAAGATTAGAATTAAATGGGAGTATTCGAATTTTACGGCTGGATCTAACATTGATGTTTGTGATACGGTAGTAGTTCTAGGGGGAGCTGGAAGTGGAGAATGGTCCGTTTCAAGTGGAACAAGTGGAATTTTTACAGATCAATATAATCCAACAACTGACTTCTTAGGAACGGCTGGGCAAACATATGTCTTAGATTGGAACACATTATCAGGCTGTTCAACACTTGGTGCAGACAATATTATCGTTAATATTTTTGCGAACCCGGATCCTCAGTTAATGGCGGACCAAGATCCTATATGTGATGGAGCAAATGTAATATTCTCAGCACAAGATGGACTCAACTATGATTTTGCAATGAACACGATATCTAATGTGCTTCAAAGCAGTGGTTCAGATTCTTATAGCCATACAGGTATTTCAATATCAGACACTGCGGCATTTGTGACTGTAAGAAACGCTGATGATTGTATAGTTATCGATACATTAACTCTTAACGTTCAATCTGCTCCTATGCCAACGATTACTAGAACTGGATCTGATTTATCTACAGGTAGCTTCTTTTTTTATCAATGGTATTACAATGGTTCACCAATTGGTGGAGCTACAAGCGCAAATTATACTGCAACTGCAAATGGCAGCTATACTGTACTAGTTTTTGGATCGAATGGCTGTATTGGGGAATCTGCACCTGAAGTTATTACCAATGTTTCAATTGACGAGTTAGGAAATCATTATTTCAATACCTACCCTAACCCGGTTCAATCAACGTTGAACATTGAAACTGACCTACCAACATATAGGCTGGAGTTTACAACTCTAATTGGTCAAATAGTAATTAAAGCGTCTAACCCAAAAAGCATCGATGTATCATCGATCGCTCCAGGTATTTATATCCTAACGGTAAAACATCAAGGGAAAAAATCAACAAGAAAAATCATTGTAGAATAAGACTATGAAAAATCTCTACACACTTGCTATTGGCCTAATTGCATTCAGTATTGCGAATGGTCAAAACATTAATTACACTGTTGAAATAGAGAATTTTCAGCAAACAGGTTGTGATGACGGAATAGGTGACGATGAAGAACCCACATGGAAAGCATGGGCTACAGACAACAATACTGTAGGATCATTTGGAGCAGGAGCCTGGCAAGGAGGCACTTGTCATTCTACAGATGATAATATCCCAATCGTCTATGTTCCAGGTGGAAGTTTACTAATCTACTCTGAAACTAATACGGATGCCACAAGTTTAGATCTTCGATTTGATGCCTGGGAAGACGATTGTCTTACGGGTAGTCGGTGCAATTATGACTCAGGGTTTCCGTGTCCAAGCGGTGATGATTGTAGAGAGCAACCTACATTTGCTGGATACAATTTTAGAGATTCTACAATGTGTGAATGGCACACGATAAGCAACTCTCAAGGAGATTGGGTTTGGAATATGCGTTTCAAATGGGAATTTACTGATGTGTCTTCTGGTCCTTTGATTCAGGAAACTTGTGGAGATTCACTTATCCTGTCAGGACAGGGATCCGGGCAATGGTCGATTCTCACTGGTGGCTCAGGAGGCTTTAGCAACAGTAATGACCCTACTGCAACATTTGGAGGGATAGCTCCAAACACATACACATTACAATGGGCCAGTTTGCCAGATTGTATCAATCCCTTCTCTTTTGATATACAGGTAGATTTAAATGGCTCTCCTTTACCAAACATCGCGACTAGTTCAACCGTGTTCTGTGAGTTTGCAACATTAAATTTCACTGCAGCAAATGGCGTTACATACGACTGGTGCTTGAATGATACAGCTAACATAATCGCTAACGATACAACTGCAGGTGCTTACCGCTTAACCAACACGAGTTTGAATGATTCGATCGTATATGTCTTTGCAACTGACGCTGATGGATGTGTCGGGATAGATTCTTTAGCCTTTACTGTTGAGGTCAGCCCATCTGTAGAAATTGGTAACGACACAACAATTTGTGATGGTGGATCAATTTTACTGGATGCAACCGATGGTGTGCCATTCACTGGATATTCTTGGAATACCTCTGAGACTACCCCTACTTTGAACATTACTGCACCTGGTCAATATATAATAACATTAACGCACACCAATTCTTGTACTAACTCCGATACAATTAACATCGGATATTATTCACCTATGAGCTTGGCTCTTGGTGGAGCACAGGTAATGTGTTTAGGTGACTCCGTTACCATCGATGCCGGAGTTGGATTCGTTTCATACTTATGGGATGATTTATCTATCAACCAGACCAACACTTTTTTCTCGTTCGGGACTTACAACGTAACGGTAACGGACACCAACAATTGTTCAATTTCAGATTCAGTTGTGGTTGATCCTGATTATTTCTTTTATTCTTTAGGGGCAGATACAACCATATCACTTGGAGCGGCAATTGACTTAACTGCAAATCCTGGAATATCATACGTTTGGAATACATCAGAGACAACTCAAGCAATAACGGTAAGTCCATCAGTAGATGATGTTTTCACTGCAACAACCTTATTGGCAAATGGATGTTACGAAGTCGGCACCATCAACGTTTTTGTTAGTGAAGATCTAAATATTTTCATCCCTAATATGTTCTCTCCGAATGGCGATGGCAGCAACGATGCGTTCATGCTATACGGTTTTGGATTAGCTGAAGTAGATTTTAGAATATTTAATAGGTGGGGGCATGAAGTTTGGAGCACTACCGATGTACTAGAATTACAAACAATGGGATGGGATGGTAAGTCTAATAGCGATGACCAACCCTCTGGAACTTACGTTTGGAAAATGACAGGAACCACAATAACGGGAGCACCACTTAGCTTCAATGGGAACAATCAAGGAACAATTTTATTAAGACGATAGGATTATGACATTTATTAAATCTATAGTAATTGTGTTAGGCCTTAGCCTAGGTACTTCATTGAGTGGGAATGCCCAAGATGCATTTTTTTCTCATTTTAATTATTCTAACTCACAAACCAACCCTGCTCAAGCTGCAATAAGTGAAGATGTTAATCTTAGATTAATTCATAGAAGCCAATGGATGAGTCTTATTAAACCTTTTAGCACTTCACAATTTGAAGGATCATTCCCATTAAGAAAGTCGGTTACCGGGGAAAAATTCGGAGTAATTGGAGTTTCCTTCGTGAACGACCGATTAGGAGAAGGCGGCTACATGTCTACTAATCAATTCGGGATTTCATTTACATACAACATGCAATTAAACAATGAAAGCAATATAGCAATCGGAGCTAAGGCTGGTTACTTTAATGGGGCCACATCTATTGATGCAATTACTACCGGGTCTCAATGGACAGGCGCAACATTTAATCCACAAGCTGCTTTGGGGGAGTCTATTGCTAACCCAATAATTAAAGGAGTTGAATTGTCACCCGGTATTATGTGGTATCAGAATGACTCGCTTAACGACAGTAAATACTATTTCGGTATTTCTGCATACAACGTATTACAACCCGAAACAGGTGAGATTGTACAAGGATTCGGGCTGCCGACAAGGTTTTCCGTTACAGGCGGAGCTAACTTTTTCGCAGTTGACAATTTTTCAATTGGACCTAAAGGACTATTTATGCTACAAGGAAATCAAACACATGTGGTCTTTGGATCCGATTGGATGTATCATCTTCAGCGCAATACAGAAAAACGTATAGCAATTGGAATAGGCACTTATTATAGATTGGGCGATTCATTCATTACTGGTCTCAAATACTTGACCAACACATTTGATCTGGGAGTTAGTTATGATATGAACACATCAAATTTATCGGATGGGTTAAGTACAAATACAGGCTCTATTGAAATCTTTTTAAATTATAAAATAGCAAGCAAGAAGATAGCCAAACCATTTTTATTCTCTATAGAAGTATTTGATCAAAGTAATAAGGAATTATTACCCGCTAACGTATCGTATAAAAGTCTAACGACTGGAGATGCAGGAATAATCTTAGACAATAAGGTTAGCGGAACTTTTGACTTGCATCTCAAAGAAGAGTACATCATAACAGTTGAAAAAACTGGATATGAATCTCAAAGTATTCCGTTAAAGAACATTAAGGAAACTGAAGTCACTCAAAAAGTATACCTGGTACCAACGGTAAAAACTTTCGACCTAGAAATGCAAGTTTTTGACAAAGAAACCAATGATCCACTCAACTCGAAAGTTTACATTGTTGATCCTTCAACCGGTGTCGAAACACTTCTAGGTGACGGAGACAAGATAAACACCTCCCTAGAAATTGGTAGAGACCATAAACTTATAGTAAAATCGGACGGGTATGATGACCAAGGAGTTGTTGTGTCTTATGATAAATATGGAACACTGAATAAACCTGTTTACATGGACAAAAGTTTTTTGGGTGCTTATCTTAATTTAAAGATTGTGGATGAAGACAGCAAAGAAGAAATTAAAGCGACAGTGATGGTTAGCGACATAACGGTGTCAAACGCACCTATCAACGCATTAATGGTAATGAACGATTTTACACCAGAAAAATATCCATTAGATTTAAACAGGACTTTTGAAATTCTTGTAACTAAAGAAGGATATTTCAATAATTCAACAAAAATTAAAGTTGAAAATGACCTCGCGATTCAAAAAACCATAGAGCTATCCGCATTAGGAATTGGTAAAAGTATTGTACTTGACGACCTTTTGTTCAAGACGGGTAAGGCTGAACTGGATGCAAGGTCTTATAGACTTCTTGATCAAATGGTTGACTTCATGAATCAAAATGCAACGCTTAGAATAGAAATTGGCGGCCACACAGATGATGTGGGCTCAAACAGTTCTAACAAAAGACTTTCTGAGGCAAGGGCCAAATCTGCCATAATTTACATTTCAGCAAAGGGTATTTCTGCTTCTCGAATGATTGCAAAAGGGTATGGAGAAGCTAGTCCAATTGCAGATAATGCTACAATTGAAGGTAGAACCCAAAACAGACGAGTTGAAATGAAAGTCATAGGAAAGTAAATGCGATTCCTTTTACTGACTATAGCCTGTATTATTTCTAATTTTTTCTTTGGACAGCTGCCGGCAAACATGTTCGGAGATTCTGTACACGCGCCTTTCTATTTTGGAGTAACATCAGGAGATCCTTTGGCAAACCAAGTAATCATCTGGTCTAAAATAAGCACTACTGATTCCGCTGAAAATATTGATTGGGAAATTTCTGTTTATCCTGATTTTTCATGGCTTAATAATACAGGAACATTCACGACTGATGCAACAACTGACTTTACAATTAAAGTTGACGTAACAGGCCTTTCACCGAATACAAATTATTATTATCGCTTCAGAGATGACCAGGGTAGGACTTCAGCAGTCGGAAAAACACGAACAGCTCCTTTAGCAACAGATGCAATTGCTCACATGAGGTTTGCTGTTGTTTCTTGCACCAGTATCTATTCTGGGTTTTTTAACGGATATAAAAGAATCAGTGATCGAAACGACCTTGATTTTATCATGCATTTAGGTGATTATATTTACGATTTTGTAGATTCTGACGAAGAAGTAAGAGTACCAGTTCCATACCCTAGTGTTCCTAGCAATCTTCAAGAGTGGAGAGATCGTCACTCCTATTATCTTCTTGACCCTGATTTAAGAGAGGCCCGCAGATCACACCCCTGGATTACAATTTGGGACAATCACGACCTTTCTAATATTAATGCTGCTGATTTTGCAGCATCACAACAGGCTTTCTACGAATACCTCCCGATTAGAGTGCCGCAACCTTCAGATTCTTCAAAGATTTGGCGAAAGTTCTCTTATGGTGCTCTTATGGACGTATTTATGATCGATATGTATACCAAAAAGGACATCGACTTAATCACACCATCTGCCTACCACATTCTTGGTCAAGAGCAAGATTTTTGGCTCAAAAATGAGCTTTCTAATTCACCCGCACGATGGAAAATTGTAGGTAATCAAAAAATGATAGCTGGGTGGTCTGTTGTTGGGTTGCCGGCTTGGTTTCCGGGAGATGGAACCTACTTAACCACTAGCTCATGGGATGGTTGGGACGAAGCACGTGACGCACTTTTATTATACCTCAAAAACAACAACATTCATAACGTAGTATTTATGAGCGGTGATTCTCACGTAACGCTAGTCGCAGACTTATCTGATGACCCCTACGACGTTGGAAATTATAGTGGAAGTTCTGGTGCTGGTTCTATAGCTTGTGAATTTTTACCCACCAGTATGACTAGAGGTAACTTTGATGAAATGGGTATTTCTAGTGCCCTCTTACCTTTGGCAAATGGATTAAGTAATGCAGTGAACCCGAATCACGTATTTTCTGAATTTGTTAGTCATGGTTACGGTATTATTGACGTTAAACCCGACACACTAGTTGCCGAGCTCTGGTATTCAGACATTCTAACTTCTAATACTACCGAAGTTTTCAATAATGGTTATTACACACTACATGGAACAGATTATTGGGAGCGAGCAACATTGAGCCAACCGACCAACCAAAAAGATACATTGTACTTATTATCAAACAATTCTATTGAGGATAATGCGCTACGTATTTTCCCTGTTCCTACCAATGGAAAGCTAAACCTTGCCACATTGCACGAACAGTTTACAAATTTCAAATTTCAAACCATTGAAATCTACGAAATAGCTAGTGGGAAATTAGTTAAAGAAATCCGATTGAATCAACCATTAGGAGAAATTGAAATAGATATTTCAAATCTTAATTCCGGTTATTACAATTTAAAGGTGTGGAGTAATTTCCATCAACAAACAGGAAACTATAAAATCATGAAGCTAGATTAAATTCGGCACACTCAAAGGCTCTATTTTAAGCTTTGTTATTTTCTGATAATCCAAACCTATCCGTTCTATGTCGTCGTCACCTTCGTCATATTTCCAAATAATTTTGATATCAACGCCTTGGGATGAAATCAATTCTAGTCTCTTGAGAATCTGATAAATTGCAATTATTGACGAACTGGATAGATAATAAAAATGAAATTCAAACGTTGCGCTGTTTTCTATTTTTTGAGACTCTAACCAATCTGTTAAAAGGTTGTAGAACTTTTTTGTGTTTTCAGGAAATGATTTGCCAGAAACAACAAATACACCAGTATCTAAATCCCATATGACCTTTGGCGTAGTCTTGCCTTCACTTATGTGCAAGTTGCTCATATCGCTTTAACTTTTCTTTCGATTGATTTTCAATTCAATACAAAAGCACGCTAGATTATCATTAATGGGTTCTATCGAAAAGTTAAGTTTGTTCTTAGATTTCATCGCCATTGTAATAAAACCTAATCCCGCTCCTCCTTTGTTTGAAATAATTCCATTGGTTAGAACCTCCATATACAGGCTCTTAACTTGTTTCTCGTCAAAAGAATTTATTTCAGAAAGGCGTTCTTCTATTACTGGCTTATTGGTGATAAGAACTAAATTTGCTAGCGTAACCAAGTAAGCATCTTCATCTTGAGCTATAATTAAAAACGATGCTTGATTTCCATCTTCGTCCTTTTCTCCATGTAGTCTGATGTTTTGTAAACCTTCAACCAGTATGCTGAACATTCGTTTAACAGTACCTTTTTTGTCTTCAGCAACAATCATCGCTTCCTCTACACCATTAGAAATAGAGTTGACTAAATCCTGGCTAAACTCACCAAAGTGAGATACCACAATTTTCTTTTTCAACGAAATATTATAATTCCCGTAAATCTCTTGGTAACGTGAATTACAAACTTCTAAAACATTATTTGACTCTTTGCCCATCAACGTTCACGAATCATGCTCAAAACAATCGCTTATTCTAATAATGATTGCAAGATAAAAATAATACTTAAAAAGTTAGGCTATTTCGCAAAAAAGAAACGTGAGAAATGGCAAGATAATTGTTAGAATTTGTCAAATAGGATTCCTAATATGAAAGAATTTGTACCAAGAACTATGTCAGTACCTTTTAGTATCTTATTTTCGTCATTAAAGATGATTTATTAATTATGAAGCATTTAACCTGCATTTCGCTTATACTTTTTCTAACTATATCTGCGCATGCTACTATTATAACCTTAGGGTCAGGTAGCGGAACAAATTCTGGAACTTCCTATCCTGCACCATATGGAAATTGGTGGTGGGGTGCTAAGCACCAAATTTTGATAAAAGCAGCAGAACTAACTGCAGAAGGTATGTCAGCGGGAGACTTAAATAGTTTAGCATTTAATGTTCAAACTGCTAATGGTAACGCTTTAGAAGACTATTCGGTATCAATAAAACACACCGTTTCTGGAACAGCATCGTCATTCGAGAGTGGATTCACCACAGTTTATGGACCCGTTGATTATACACCGTCTCTTGGATGGAACACACATACATTTACTTCACCATTTTTTTGGAATGGAACCGACAATATTTTGATTGACATTTGCTTTAATAATACTTCGTATACAACCAATGATAAAACCTATTATTCTTCAACCTCATTTACGTCTGTAGTCTTTTCTGTAGGTGATAATTTGGGAGTTTGCTCCTCTCCTGGGTTTGTTCAAACTTCGTCAGACAGACCTGATATCCAAATTGATTGGACAGAACCTAGTATTCCACCCAACGCACAATTCAACGCGTCAACACTTTTCACGTGTTCAGGATTAATTTGCTTTACTGATTTATCTACTAATTCTCCCACTCAATGGTTGTGGGATTTCGGCGATGGCGCTACAGACAATACGGCAAATCCGTGCCATACCTATACCAGTAATGGAACTTTTACAGTAACCTTAACAGCGACTAATGCATTTGGCTCAGATTCCGAAACTAAGGTTAGTTACGTGACAGTAGGCCTAGGTGCATCCGTGCCAACAGCAGCGTCTTGCACACCATCAACGTTAAATGGAGCATTAGGTTTTGGAATTACTAACGTCCAAATAAATACACTGAACAACACCTCTGGTAATTCAATTGAAGGATATGGTGACTTTACTTGCCAACAGACTACATTATTTGCAGGTCAGTCCTATTCAATAGAAGTTACTTTTTCTGGTCCCAGTACTTCCAATGGGGTTGCCTGGATAGATTATAATAATGACGGCATTTTAAACGATGTGACAGAAAAAATAGCGGAAGTTCTGGCCGGAATGAGTATGACAGAAAACATCATTATTTCACCAAGCGCTGTTTTAAATACACCACTAAGGCTAAGAGTAAGTGCTGACTGGGATTTTGAAGCTGTACCAAATCCATGCTCAGATTCCGAATATGGTCAAGTCGAAGACTACACCGTAATCATTGAGCAAGACACTTCACCTCCGGAAGCAAATTACACCTCAGATGTCATCAAATCTTGTGACGGAGTTGTTCAGTTTGAAGACTTATCTACCAATATTCCGATTTCATGGTTATGGGATTTTGGTGACGGATCGACTAGTTTTGCTCAAAACCCAACTCACACATATACGGCAAGTGGCCCCTATGATGTTACTCTAACTTCAACCAATGTTTTTGGCAGTGACACAGAAACAATTGTGGGTTACGTCTCAATAGCATTAGGAGATCAATTAATACCCGCATCTTGCACACCAACTACTCTTGGTTATTGTTGTGATTATGGTATATATAAAGTTCAATTAAATACAATAAACAACTCTACAACTAACGGAGTAGAAGGCTATCAAGATTATTCTTGCGAGTATAAAACAGATTTATTCGAGGGATCTAGTTATTTTCTCGAAGTTCGAACTGGCCCTAATGTGCACGACACCAAAGTATGGCTAGATTACAATAACGATGGTAATTTTGACGATGCTACAGAAGTAATTCTTGACGCGCCAAACCAAATTAATCCAAGCACTTCTTATACTGTTCCAATAGGATTTTCCACGTTAAATACAGCACTTAGGATGAGGGTAATTAGCGATGCCACTGGCGGCATATCCAATAGTTGTTCTGACCAAACATTTGGACAAACAGAAGATTATGGTGTAGAAATAATTGACCCAATGAGCGTTAGTGAAATCAATGAAAATGACATTAATGTGTACCCAAATCCTACGTATTCAACACTTCGTATTAACACTGGTATTTATCATAGTATTGAACAATTACATGTTGTAGATGTTACAGGAAGGATTATGAAAATTCAAAAGGCAAGCAACAATTGGTCAGAAGTTGACGTCTCCATTCTACGACCTGGTCACTATTTTATCATTATTTACACCAATGGCAATAGATTTTCAAAACCATTCGTAAAACTTTAATATATTTTGATATTTCTTAAACGAATTGTATTTGCTTTTGTACTGTTGGCACTATGTAATAATGGGCAAGCCACTCATCTTATTGGCGGTAATCTAGGTTATGAGTATATCGGAACTGTAGTTATTGGCGGAGTTACAAAATATCGATATAAAATAATCTTAACGACCTACACTAATTGTGGTCCCGATGCCAATCCAGCATTTCAAATAGAACCTGAACCAGGACCATTATTCGCTGGAATTTACGAGCATGATATTGCTGGCGTCCCTTTAGGTGGTGTAGACAAAATATTAATTGACACAGTTGGCTTAAATCGAATTGACACTACCAAAATAACTCCGGAATTACCAAGTAGTTGCACTGTTGGAGCAACAACATGTATTTTCGAGGCAGTCTATGTAGGTTTCATCAATCTTGATTTAAATTTTACGGGTTATCACGTTTTTTACGAACGCTGCTGTAGAAATGGTAGTATTGAAAACCTATTAACACCGGGTTCCGAGGGACTAGCGTTTGACGCTTACATTGGGCCTCCTCTTGTGGGGAATAGTTCTCCAGTCTTTACCGATGTTCCCATACCATTTCTCTGTGTTGGAGATACAACAAGCATTTTAAATACAGCTGTTGATCCAGACGGTGATAATCTTGTTTATTCCTTTGTTGATCCATATGCAGGATATAGTGGCCCTGGCGCGCCAGCGCCTCTACCGCCAGATCCTACATTAGGTTGGCCAATACCTTCCATTACGTGGGGAGGCGGATACAATGCCTTACAGCCATTTGGAGCTGCTGGCTATTCTTTTATCAATGGGGCAACTGGTCTAACAGCATACTACTCTCCACTCGTTGGAGATTATGTTGTTGCCGTAGAAATCACAGAATACAATGCTAGCGGAAACATTGTTGGTATTACGCGAAGAGACTTACAGCTTTTGGTGCTTAATTGTCCCCCAAATCCAGCACCTAATATTGACCCTACTGCTGGTACTACATTAAATAACTTCTCTGTAGTTGAAGGTGAAACCCTTTGTTTTGATTTCGGATTCAATGACCCCAATAATGACAGTGTATTTTTAACGGTTAATGGTACTATTTTTGACCCATTGATTACCAATCCGCCTGCTACAATCGATACACCTGCGGTTGGATTGGATACTGTATCCACCCAGTTTTGTTGGACTACGGGATGCGGTCAGGCACAGACACTGCCCTACCAATTCTCTGCCAGTGTTACAGACGATGGCTGTCCACCTAAAACAACCAACGAGGTTTTCCTAATTACAGTTACACCTTATCCTGCTCCAGACACTTTATTCGGTCCAGTTATTGTCTGTGCTGGAGATACCGGGACTTATACTACAGAATTCATCATTGATGCCACTTATACCTGGACCATAACTGGTGGAACCGTAATAGCCTCAAGCGGCAATGAGGCAACGATTCAATGGATCTCTCCTGGCACAGGAAATGTTTCTGTTACGGCCACAAGTCTGGCCAGTTGTGAATCTCTTCCGATAGATTTAGATGTTACGGTGATTGCTTCACCCGCTGTAGATGCCGGTTTACCTCAATTCATTTGTGACGGAGATTCGGTGGCAATTGGCGGTGGTCCAACGGGCCCACCAGGAGCCATTTTTACCTGGGACCCGGCAACCAATATTGATGACAACACACTATCCAATCCTACTGTTTTTCCATCCACAACTACTGATTACATTGTTGTTGTAGATATTGGCGGAGTTTGCAATGGTATAGATACCGTAACGGTTACTGTTGGCACCGTATCAATGGATGCAGGTACTGATTCAACTATTTGCTTCGGCGATAGCCTGCAACTTCAAGCAACAGGTGGCATAACCTATAATTGGACACCTGCTTTTGGCTTATCAGACCCTACTATTCCTGACCCAATTGCGCAACCTACAACTACAACAACCTATTATGTAAATATAGCAGATGCGGCACTTTGTGCAGGTGTAGACTCCGTAGTGATTACAGTCACTCCCTTGCCAACAATCGGAATTAGTAATGACACCACGATTTGTGAAGGTGACTGTGCTCAGCTCGTTGCTTCTGGCGGTAGTGTTTACACTTGGTCACCATCAATCAGTTTATCAGATTCATCGATTAATAATCCCCAAGCTTGTAATCTTGTCAATGAAAATTATCAAGTAATTGTGGAAGAATCAGGTTGCAGAGACTCTGCAACTGTTAACGTCAATGTTAATCCAAATCCACTAGCACTAGCTGGAACAGACACGACTATTTGCGAGAATGATTGTGCCTTGTTAAATGGTGCTGGGGGGCTACAATATGATTGGCTGCCAGCGGGAAGCCTTAGTGACCCTAGTGTAGAAGATCCGACAGCTTGCCCAGTTACAAATACGGTCTACGAGCTGACAGTGACAGATGCTAACGGGTGCACCGATGTAGATTCTGTCAGTATTACGGTCAATGTACTGCCATCAGTTGATGCTGGAAGTGACATCAATTTATGCTTAGGTCAAGACACCACATTAGCCGCATCTGGTGCAGCTACTTACGCATGGACTCCTATATCTGATCTTTCTGACCCTACCATTTTCAACCCTATTTCTTCTACTGATACGACCATTACTTATACAGTTACAGGAACAGATATAAACAGTTGCAGCAATACGAGTAATATCACTATTACTGTCAATGCCCTCCCTATTATCACTGTTTCTAACGATACAACCATTTGTAGTAACGATTCCACCCAGTTAATTGCGACAGGTGGGATAGCATATTCTTGGTCTCCAATATTGGATTTGAGTGACCCTTCTATTTCAAATCCTTTTGCTACTCCAACAAGTAATACAACTTACACGGTGATTGTTACCAATTCTAATGCATGTGCGGATACTGCTCAAGTATCTGTTTCAGTTTTTTCTCTTCCAACTGTTATCACAGACAGTGATACTTCTATTTGTCTCAATGATTGTGTAAGCCTAACCGCTACAGGCGCTCTTAGTTATTTGTGGAC
>JABJPZ010000176.1 GCA_018663635.1 Crocinitomicaceae bacterium | reverse complement strand
GAAAAACTTAGAAAACTTATTCGTGAGCGCTACCCAATTCTTAAGGAAGGAATTGAAAAACTATCAAAAGACTGGTCTGCTGACGAAGTTGGTTTAGCAAAGGACACACTTTTTCCAGAAATAGCGGAGTTATTTGACTATTATAATAAGGTCATGACATAGTTAGCGAAATTTGAAGATTATGATGAGCCATCTATTCAATTTGTAATTAATTTTATGATAGGTGAGGGCGGTGATATTCCTTATCAAGCAAGTCGTGTAATTTCACATCTTGACAAATTGATTTTAAGTCAACGTCAAAAGACGAAAGCAGGAAATGATGACATGCTACAAAGTTTTAATTTACTTGGTTTCTTGGTTAACAATGTTGGTATTGCACTTTTCCTTGGCGGAATTATTATTGCCTTTCTTACCATTAGAACGATTGTTAAGCCCGTTCAAAAATTTAAGAAATTGATTTTATTATTAGGTAAAGGAATTATTCCAGAAGAGAAAATGAAGCCAAGAAGTGATGAAATTGGAGACATGGCAGTTGCATTTAATGATTTAGTAGCTGGATTTAAGAGGACGACGGAGTTTTCCAACGAAATTGGGGCGGGAAATTTTGAAACAGAATACCAACCGCTTAGTGAAAGTGATGAATTGGGGCATTCGTTGTTAACCATGAGGAAAGATTTGCATGGCCTTACCAGTAATTTGGAGCAAAAGGTCAGAGAGCGCACGGAAGAAGTAATGCGGCAGAAAAAGGAAATTGAGGAGCTGCTTACCGAAGTAACAGATAGCATTAAATACGCACAGAGGATACAAAATGCAATTTTACCCCCAAGGAAATACATAAACAAAGTGCTCCCGAACTCTTTTATTTTATTTAAACCCAAAGACATAGTTTCTGGAGACTTTTATTGGGTAGAAGATAAAGAGGGAAAAACAGCAGTGGCAGCGGTTGATTGCACGGGGCATGGAGTTCCAGGGGCTTTGATGACCGTGGTTGGCTATAATAAACTGCACGAAGCGATGAGTGAAGCAAAGGAGTATACTGCAGCGGCAATTCTTGACGGCCTAAATCGTGGCGTCATAAACACTTTTAGCCAAGGAGATGAAGAGTCTGATGTTAAAGACGGCATGGACGCGGCTATGTGTGTTGTGGATTACAAAACAAGAACAATTCAGTTTGCGGGCGCGTATAATCCGCTATATATAATTCGTTCTGGCTCGCAAGAAATCGAACAAATAAAAGGAGACAAGTTTCCAATTGGCCCCTTTATTGGTGGCATACAAAATTTCCAAAATCACACGGTAAAATTAGGGTCCGGAGATACGGTTTATGTTTTTTCTGACGGGTACGCAGATCAATTTGGGGGTGAAAAAGGGAAGAAATATAGGTATAAGAACTTTAGAGAACTACTTATAGGCATGCAGGACAAAGAAATGTATGAGCAAAAAGAGCTTCTCGACACAACCATTGAATCATGGAGAGGCGAGCTCGAACAGGTAGATGACATCCTTGTTATTGGCATTAGAGTTTAATTCCTCCATGTTTTGCAAACTTCATTAACGATAATTGTACCTTCCTTTAATGAGGCGGCATCTTTGCCAAAATTAATCGATGAGTTAATAGCTTTTACCCATAAGAATAATTACGCTGTAATAATTGTTGATGATGCTTCAACTGATGAAACGAAGGAAATTTTAGCAAAAGAATATTCAAAGACGAAAATTAACTTTATTCGCCACAAGGTTAATAAAGGCTATGGAGGAGCAATAAAAACAGGGATTCTAGCCGCTAAGACAAAGTATTGCATAACGATTGATGCAGATGGTCAACATAGTCTTAGCGACATAGAACAACTTCATTCGGTCATTGTAAGTAAAGAAGCAGATATGGTTGTAGGAGGCAGAAAAGACACGAAAGAAAACGTCTATAGAAAGGTTGGAAAAAGCATTATTCGGCTTTTTGCCCGAATGTTGATGAAGATAAACATTACTGACCTTAATTCCGGAATGAAAATTTACGATACT
>JABJPZ010000175.1 GCA_018663635.1 Crocinitomicaceae bacterium | reverse complement strand
TGTTGGCTTTTGTGTTTGCTTTTACGGCGAGTTCTAGAATTGGATTGATCTTATGTCTATTGTTGTTGTCCATTCAATTTCTGTTTATAGCAAAAGCACATTTAAAGAAAAAACAATTTAAAAAGTTTGGATTTGTTACTGCGGGCATGGCGAGTGTGTTTTTAATATTCCTCATTCAACCTGTTTTCATAGGCCCTAAATACGTCAAGGGGGAAGAAACAACCAAAGGAGATTATATGGCTTTTCCTACTCCGGTTTTTGATGGGGTGTCTTCTTCGGAAATACGTAAAAATTTATTTTTAAACGGTTTAGATTTTGTACGAGAATCTCCTATTGCTGGAATTGGGCCAGGTCAATTCCGACATAGACACAAAACAGGTTCTGTTAAATACGATACAGGAACAGTTGTTGGACCTCACAATTATTTGGTTGAAGTCATATCGCAATATGGATTAATTGGTTGGGTGTATTTTCTGTTTTTACTTTTGACATTTGTTAAATTTCTCAAAGAAACAATCCGCAGGAAAGATTTTTATGAGTTTTGTGTGTTGTTTCCCGTTTTCGGTTTGATGTCATTGATGTCGTCTAGTTTCTTATACCTCAACTTGAATTGGTTTATGGTGCCGATCTTGCTTTTGTATTCATTCGTGCCTAATTCAATAGACAAAATAGTAGATGTTGAAGGATAAATCATATTATCAAAGCTTCCTGACAATGCTCTCGGGTAATACGATAAGTCAAGTGATTCCGTTTCTTATTGCACCAATTTTAACGCGACTGTATTCGCCTGGTGATTTTGCGATATTCGCTAGCTTTATCGCAATTGTCTCTATGATTGGAATCATTTCTGCAGGAAGGTTAGAATTGGCTATACCTATTGCAAGAGGGGACTCCGAAGCCAGAAACATTGTCTTTACGGGAATGGTATTCGCCATTTTATTATCTCTAATTAGTTTCGTTTTTCCTCTTTTTGCAAATTTTTTTGGAGAGATGTTTAACAGTCCGGTATTAGCCAATTATTTAGTGTTGGTGCCGCTGGCTGTGTTTAGTTATGGTCTTTTAGGTATTGTAAATAATTGGGTGCTTCGAAAACAAAATTATGGAGCCTTGTCTGGAGGTAAAATTGCCCAATCACTCTTTAACAATGGTGTTGCTGCTTTACTAGGTTTTATTGGTTGGGGGGTTTCTGGGCTCATTCTGGGATGGCTTATCGGCCAAGTAATTGGTGTTTTGGTGCCTATGATTTTTGTGAGTAGGAAGTTGTCCTACAAGGGCTACAACATCACAACGATAAAAAATACAGTTAAGGAATACAAGGATTTCCCTTTGATTAATTCTCTTCATGCGTTTACTGATATTTTTGCAACTCAGTTCATTCTTTTTTGGTTGATTGCTGCCTATTTTGGTGTAATTGAATTAGGCTTGTTTGCTATCATGCACAAATATGTTAGGGCACCGATTGTGCTGATAACGAGCTCTGTTTCTTCTGTGTTTTATGTCAAAATGGGGGAGGCTTTGAACAATAGTGAAAATACTACGCCAATCCTTAAGAAAACAATAGTTACATCTGTTTTGTTTTCAATCCCATTTGTGCTCGTCTTGTTGTTTTTTGCGCCACAATTATTCGCTTGGTATTTTGGAGAAGAATGGGAGGTCGCGGGTCAATATGCACAGCGCATTCTTCCGATGCTGTTATTCCTTTTCATTTTGTCACCGATTTCTAGTATTCCAATTTTATACAATCAACAGAGAAAGGCATTCTTGTTCTCATCTTTAGGGTATGTTTTTACTTTGGGCTCACTGTATATTTCAACTACGCTAGGATTGGAATTTATTGATGCACTAACAATTTATTCGATAGCCTTCGCCGTATATCAGGTTTCTTATCTTTATTGGTTGTTTCTCCTAATCAAAAAAAAGCATGTTAGTACTCGTTAATGGCTTGCCCTTTTTTTCGAAGAGAATTGTTGCCGATTTAAACACGTTTGATTCGCAAAATAAGTATGTGTTTTTTAATACGTATTACTCTCGGTGGGAGCAAATTAAATTTTTAATTTGTTTACCGTTCTGCTCTGCGGTAATTTCTTTTAATGGCGTTTCAGACAATAGTAATTCGTTGAATTGGGTGCTTCGATTGAAGAAAACCTTAGTGATGCAATGGCACGGCACAGATGTTAGTTTAGCTGTTGGAAGAGAGAAATCTAACCAGCTTAATAGGAAGTACATTAATCATGCGAAACACTTGGCATCTGCTCCGTGGTTTGCCAAAGAATTGGAAAATGTTGTAAGCCATGTTTTGTATGCGCCATTTGGCTATATAGAGCAAGTTGGGAATACGGAAGACTATCATCAGATAGAAGTGTTAACGTATTTAGGTGAGGGGAATGAACGTTTTTATGGATGGGAAGAATTAAGGCATGTTGCGAAAGAAATTCCAGCATTAAAAATAACGGTGATTGGCTCTCGGGGTGATGGGTTGGAACAGTTCAGTAATGTTAGCTTTTTGGGTTGGATTGCTGAAGAAGAAGTAATCGATAGAATGAAGAAAGCTGCGATATTTGTGAGAATGACAGAACACGACGGTAAGGCTATTTCAGTGTCGCAAGCACTTTCGGTAGGCAGTGAAGTAATTTGGTCATACGCTTACGATTGCTGTCACCAGGTCGCCAGAGACGGCAATTCTTTATTAGATAAAATTGTTGAGCTAAGCTTGTTAATTGAGAAAAGAGGAATGAAACCAAATAAAGAAAACATGTCATTCGCACAACAGCATTTATTGAAGGACAAGGTCATGACGAATTACGTTTCAAAATTAAAGCGGCACCTTAATGAGTAAGAAAAGAGTTGCATTAATTACGGTTTGGTTTCCTCCAACAAATGGCGTTGCAGTAAACAGAATGAAGTCATTTGCAAATTACTTGAGCGATGATTTTTTTATGGAAGTATTTACCTTGGGAACCAATGAAGAATGCGTTAAAACAGATTTTGGCATGGTGCACTCTCAGGTTTCCAGGTCGTTTTACGATAAAATAAAACACAACAGCACAGATGGTAAATTGAAGCATCATTTTAAGACCATGCTGAATTTGCTTGCGATGAATCTGGGCGTTTCTAAGCACAAAAAGTGGAAAAATAAAACTTTAGATGCACTCTTTAAACGGCATCGGGAAGCTCCTTTTGATGTATTGATTAGTTCGTATGCACCAACGGATCCACATGATATTGTTGTTGAGTTTAAGCAAGAATTTCCAGATGTGGTTTGGATTGCTGACATGCGCGATGAAATGAGTTCAAATCCATTTCTGTCTGATAAGCAGCGAAACATGTTGCGCAAGAAAGAAAATAAATACGCTCAATACATTTCTGGCTTAACGACTGTTAGTCGACCTATTTTAGAAGATTTTAAAAAAGTGTATCCTGTATTGAGCGAATTTGCTGAGATAAGGAATGGTTTTGATCACGAAGTTGAACCTATTCAGGGACGTAATAAAGTATTTACAATTGTATATGCTGGGATGTTTTATGGTAAAAGAAAGCCTAATTTATTTTTTGAGGCTGTTTTAAATGCCTTGCGTAATAATAGGGTGGAAAAGGATTTTAAAGTGATTTTCGTAGGGACGAGCAATAATTTTAATATTCCTTCTGGATTAAAAAATTGCGTAGAGTTTGTACCGTCCGTATCTTATGAGAAAGCAATAACTTACATGCGAGATGCTGATTGCAATTTGTTAATTAACCCTCCCTTGGGCACGCTTGGTCAATTTAGTGGAAAAGTATTTGATTATTTATCCGTTGAAAAACCGATTTTGGCATTAGTGGACAAGAAAGATGTCGCAGCTGCGTTGATTGAAGACCATAACGGAGGCGTCTCGGCTAATTTTTATGACATAACTCAAATTGAGGATGCGTTTTGCGAACTTTATGGTTTTTGGAAAAGAAAAGAAGATTTTCCCATTAATAGGTTAAAAACAATGGAGCTGCATCGAAAACACCAGGTTTTAAAACTTGAAAATTTCATTATCAAACTTTTGAAGTGATGAAAGTACTAATTGTAGGATCGGATTCAATTCATGTTTCATCGTTTGTCTCAGGCCTTCCGTTAAATATTGACTGCCGGTTTTTGACGGAATCACCGTGTGGCTTTGATGGAGTTAAAGAAGAAATTATAGTCAGTTTTCGATCCTTAAACCCCTTAGCTATTTTTCGTTCTAATAATAGATTGGGAATTGTTTTAAGTGAAATGAAGCCAGATGTGGTTCATGTACATCAAATAAACCGATTGGCTTATTTTGTTACCCGATTGTGTGAAAAATTGGACATACCTGTGGTCTCTACCGCTTGGGGAAGTGATGTGCTTGTTGTTCCGAAAAAGAATATTTTCTTTCGTTATTTAGTAAAGAAATCTTTAAAAAGATCAAAATTCGTTACTGCTGATTCTCAAGATATGATAGATAAGATGGCAGCATTGAGTGCTAGTTCTGAAGATAAATATCTTTTATTGCAGTATGGAATTGAGATGGTAAGTGCTGGGATTAAAGAAGACATTATCTATTCGAACCGATTGCATAAACCCAATTATCGAATCGGTCAGATTATAGATTACTTTAATGAAATGCAGGAAAATCATCCGGAATGGAGACTTGTAATTGCTGGAGAAGGAAGTGATACTTCTGGATTAAGGTTGAAAATAAAGCGGTACAATTTAGAAGAAAAAGTTGATTTTGTTGGTTGGTTATCTTCAACACAAAACAACATGTGGTATGCAAAAGCTAAAATTTATATTTCTATTCCGATAAGTGACGGAACATCAGTGAGTTTGCTAGAAGCAATGTCTGCAGGATGCCTTCCGGTTGTTCCAGATATAAAAGTGTCTCATGAATGGGTAGAGGATGGAAAGAATGGTGTGATAGAGCAAGTTGACGTTAATCCATTAATGGAAGCGTTGAAATTAGACCAGCAGATTTGTGCTGAATTTAATCGCGATTTAATTAAAGAAAAAGCATCTAGAGAACATAGTATGGTTGCATTTCAAATGATTTACAAAAGAGCAATTGATAAGGGGTAAGTGGACATATATCAGCATTTTCGAAGCCTATCTTGGGTTTTTTGTATTTAGCATGGCGCTCTTTCCTAGAATAATTGGCATGGCTTTTATTCCATTGATAATTATTTATGCGGTAGGTATTGTGAAACGAAAATTTACATTTCGTTTAGATTTCATAACGATATTGTTTGTGGCTTTGTATTTAACGTATTTGGTTGGTGCATTTTTTACAAATGATGAGTTAGCGGCTTTTAAGACGCTTGAATACAAACTGTCTTTGTTGTTGATTCCGGTACTTTTTTCGTTCAAGCCTAAAGTTTGGATATCGATAAAGAAGCCTATTTTAGGATTAATTTCGGGTTCAATTCTAGCAATGTTTTACGGTTTGTTTAGTGCCATTCAATGCTATCAAAATGGTGGGGATGGCTTGTGTTTTTTAACTACTTCTATTTCTCCAATCTTGCACCCCAGTTATTTCATGGTGTATGTAGCTTTGGGTATGGTTGGCAGTTGGTATGGATACCGGATGAATTGGAGGGGGTTTAATTGGTATTCAGTTTTGCTATTTATCTTGACAGGAATTGTATTTCATGGTCTAGCATTAAGCTTGTCTGGCATTTTGTTTTTAATGTTGGCTGCTGGTGGAATCATGTTCTATTATGTGGTTAAAAAATGGCGTTTGTTGGGCGGATTATTGTCTTTATTAGTATTGCCTGTAATCGGCTATTTCATTGTGACGACAGTGCCCCAGGTTGAGGGGGAGTGGAACGGTGCTAAATGGTATGCAGATGAGTATTTTGAAAGTCCGGAAAACTTTATTTCTACTCGTAAATACCCCATGTCTGGGAGTGAGGTCAGGTTAGTTATGTGGTCGGTTTCTGTCTCAGAGTTTTTAAGTGCACCCTGGGGTTCAGGCACCGGTAATTCCAGGAGCCAATTAGCAAACAGATTGAAACTGGTTAATCAGCCGGAATTGGCAGAGAAAGGATTAAACACGCACAATCAGTTTTTGGAAACTGCTGTAGAAGTTGGTTTTATTGGACTGTTGCTGTTGTTTTTAATCATTTTATATGGTTTGCGAATAGGGGTAAAGTATAAAAACTGGCTATTGCTTTTTCTGATTTTTAGTCTTGCTTTTAATTGTCTTTTTGAGTCAATGCTGCAAAGGCAAGCAGGGATAGTATTTTACACATTTTGGATCTTTTTATCCTTGAATGTTTCTGAATTAAATTACAGGAATTCTGAAATGAAAATTAAAGTCAAGGGTGATTAATTATGAATGTTGCTGTTGTCATACCATCGTTTAATGAAGAAGCATATATCGAAGCTTGCGTCATGTCTGTTGTCAATAATTCCTATGTAGATGGTAATGTTGATATATATGTTGTTGATGGTCATAGCGATGACAAAACCCGGTCAATTGTAGTTGGCATTGCAAGTAAGCATGACAATGTTCATTTGGTTGATAATCCCAAAAAGGTAACTCCAGTTGCGTTAAATCTAGGAATTATGGCGTCAGACGCGGACGTTAAAATTATTCTTGGTGCGCATTCTGTGGTTGCAAATGATTTTATTTCTGCTAATATTCAGATATTAAAAGATTATCCAGAAGTTGGTTGTGCTGGAGGTGTGATTCAAAATGTTTATGAGACTAAAAGTGCGGAAACAATTGGTTTGGCCATGTCGTCTTCTTTTGGTGTTGGGAATGCCTCTTTCAGGACGGGAGCTAAAAATGGATTTGTGGAAACAGTTGCTTTTGGTGCCTATCGACAGTCTGTTTTTGATAAAATAGGCTATTTTGACGAGCAGTTGGTTCGAAATCAGGACGATGAGTTTAATTTTCGACTTATTTCCAATGGGTTTAAAATTTATTTAAGTAATACTATTGGGGTAGACTATTTTGTTAGAAGTTCGTTTTCAAAACTTAGAAAGCAATATTATCAATATGGTTATTGGAAGGTTTATGTAAATAAGAAGCTGCGCACAATTACAACACTTCGGCAATTATTCCCCGCTGCGTTTGTTGCTTTTCTGGTGTTTGGAATTCTTCTTTCTTGGATAAATTATGTGATTCCAGTTTTGCTTCTTTCTACTGTTGGACTATATGTATTATGCGCTCTCTTTTTTGCCCGTAAAAAAGCAAGAAGTTTCAGTCAGCTGTTATTGATTTGCGCTACATTCTTTATTTTACATTTCTTTTATGGTGCGGGATATATTGTTGGAATTTTTAATTTCATTTTTTTAGGTAAAGGTCCGGCCAAAAGACAAACTGAGGTTACGAGGTAGCGCTATAGTAAGTCAAGTACTTTTAGGTAAAGGGCTTTGTGCCTTTCAAAAACAGCTAAATTTAAATAGTTGGTGTGCCAAAGTAAAACGAACTTTCCCTTGTGTTTTTGAATCAATTCGATGCAGGATTTGATTTCTGAATATACACTTTCGGTTTCTCCATTCTCGATTTTTTCAAAAAACGTACTATCCATAACAGATAGTGGCAATTCTCGTAAAGACAATTGTTTTCTTGTGATCACATTGAATACAGGGAAATCTCTACATGTTCCGCATCTGAAGCCTAGCTGTTCGGAGTAATACATAGATGAATCCCATAACATCTCATTGTCCTCCCATATTTGCCAAGTTTCAGGCACAGTGAATCGCAGATAATGTTGTCGCCCAATTGTTGGCTCTTCTTTGATAATTCTTTTCAAAGCCAATTTTTCTTTTGATAATAAGTGGCTATTGATAGAAGAGTTGTAAGAAGGATGTAATCCGATGAGGTGTCCACGCTCTTGAATATTGGATATCGCCTTTAAAAATAAAGGGTGGTTCCATTCATAGGCGTTATCAAGTTCGTGGTTTCCTTCGTGCAAAAAGAAAAAATGAGATTTAACGCCTATTTTGTCACTGAGGTCCATTAGTTCTTCAAAAGTGTCGTATGGATCATTGATGATTCCCTTGGAGGTTGCTTTACTTTGTCTAAGATTGGCTTTGGCAAGTTGTAAAGAGTTTCGTTTTAAGATGTCTCCTGCTACGGTTTTGGCTACTGCTTGAGCTGAGCTCCATTTTTCAATTTGATCAACATCATGCGTATGAATAAATTCAAATTCCTGTTTTTTTCTTTTTCCTTTGTAATTAAGCTTTACAAGGCATTCCCAAATTAAATCAACAAACTCATCTACAATGGGTCGTTCTATGAATCCAGCTTTAAAAGCAACTGAATTCTTGGCTTTAGATCGGTTGTGCGCATCTTTATCTTTATCTATAACTTCTTCCCATCTTGTTAACATGAAGAAGCACGCAGCGAAAATATCTGAATCAATGAAAATCGAATTATCTGTAATGTTGAATTTTTCAGTTCCATACAAAATTGGTAGGTTGTCAGCTAGTTTTTGATAATCCGTAAAATTGACTTTGCTTGGTACATTGTCAGTTGTTAAATAGGGCACATCTTCACTTATAAATAAGTGATTTCCAATAGTTATAGATTGATTACCTAATGTTATAGTGTAATCTTTATCTTCCCCAAAGACTATTTCATAATTAATGCCGAGGTAGTCGCCAAATAATGTGCTAATCAGGTAATTCTTTTCTTCCTGGTACGCTTTGTTTATATGTATTTTTAAGAGGTCGATATAGATTATATGAATGATCTGATTTGCTAATAAACGAATAAATGGCAGTAATTGTGTGTTACTTTCATAAGTTAGAAATAATTTGTTCTTGTAGCTCGACATGAATTTATCAATTAATTACCTTTGAAGCATGATTCCTTTTTCACCACCACGGATTGACCAAAAAATTATTGATGAAGTAGTTGACACTCTAAAGAGTGGCTGGATTACTACCGGTCCGAAAACACTACGATTTGAAGAAGAGCTTACGGCGTATTGTGGTAACAAGGCTACGATATGTGTTGGGTCAGCTACGGCGGGCTTGCATTTGGTTCTGCATTGGTTGGGCGTTGGGCCAGGAGACGAGGTTATTCTTCCGGCTTATACGTACTGCGCTACAGCTAATGTAGTGGAGCATTTGGGTGCTACAGTGGTATTCGCGGATGTTAATGCGCTTGACTTTAATATTAACTGTAAAAGTGTTGCTGAAAAAATTACTTCGAAAACAAAAGTGATTATACCGGTAGACATAGGTGGCTATCCTTGTGACTATGAAGAAATACATGAAGTGGTTCAAGCCAATTCTCATTTGTTTTCTCCAAACTCAAAAGTTCAAGAAGGTTTTGGCAGAATATGTGTCTTGGCTGATGCAGCGCACTCTATTGGAGCTTCCTACCATGGTGAGCTTTCTGGAACTTTCGCAGATGTATCCGTATTTTCCTTTCATGCCGTTAAAAACTTGTCTACAGCGGAAGGAGGGGCCATTGCCTTGAACTTGCCTGAGGCATTTGATTGTGAAGCCTTACGGAAACAATTCAAAACAAAATCGCTACATGGTCAAAGTAAAGATGCTTTTTCTAAGATGCAGATTGGAGGTTGGCAATACGATGTTGTCGAGGCTGGGTTCAAATGCAACATGACAGACATTCAGGCATCTATGGGGCTCGTTGAGCTAAGTAGATATCCAGCTAGCTTGGAAAGAAGGCAGCAAATTTTTGCTCGCTACACTGATTTGCTAAGAGATTATGATTGGGCTCATTGTCCGCGCTTCATAACCGGAGCAAAGGAGTCGTCGTATCATTTGTACATGCTGCGAATACGGGGTGCTAGTGAAGAAATGAGAAATGAAATTATTCACAAGATTAGTGGTGATCAGGTAGCAGTTAACGTACACTATTTGCCCGTTCCTGCAATGACTCATTATGTGAATAAGGGTTACAATCTCGATGATTATCCACAGGCCAAAGCAAATTATCAAAATGAAATTTCTTTACCCGTTTATTTTAATTTAAAAAATGAACAGGTAGATGCTGTCGTTAAAAGTGTAATTGCTGCTGTAGAATCTGTTCTGAAACATGTTTAAGCGAATTTTTGATATCGTTTCTTCTGTTCTTGTCTTATTGATTATTTGGCCTTTGATGATCCTAATAGCTATACTCGTTTTGTGTAGTGGAAAAGGGAGAATTTTCTTTGTTCAGAAAAGGGTAGGGAGGCACGGATTAGAATTTAACTTATACAAATTCCGAACCATGCAGATTAATAGTGAGGCGCTAGGTCAGCTAACGATAGGAGGAAAAGATCCTAGGGTGACACGAATAGGATATTGGTTGAGAAAGTTCAAGTTGGATGAATTGCCTCAATTGTTTAATGTGATTGGAGGGTCTATGAGTGTTGTTGGGCCTAGGCCTGAAGTTATCCGCTACACAAGTTTGTACTCCAATGAACAGAAGCAAGTTTTAAATGTGCGGCCAGGATTAACCGACTACGCTTCCTTGGTTTATATAGCAGAGGATGAATTGTTAGGCAAAGCATCGGACCCTTTTAAAACCTATATAAATGAGGTTATGCCAGCAAAATTAGCATTGAATTTAAAGTACATAAAAGAGCAAAGCTTTTTTACAGACCTGAAAATTATTTTTAGAACTATAGGAAAGCTGTTTAGTTAGCGACCTCTATCAGTTTTTTTTCCTTTATGGGTTCTTTTTTAACTGTAGAAAGTGCGTTTTTAATGTCCCAGATAAGGTCGTCAGCAAATTCAACTCCAATAGATAGTCGGACCAGCTTTTCAGTAATTCCCAGTTTCTCCTTTACTTCGGAATCGACACCTATGTGGGTCATGCTAGCAGGATGTTGAGCTAGGCTTTCTGTACTGCCAAGGCTAACCGCTAGTTTTATTAGATTTAGGTTGTTTAGAAATTGGAATGCTTCTTTTTCCCCGCCGATTATATCAAAAGATACCATAGCTCCTGGTGAAGAGTATTGCTTCTTGTAAAGCTCATATTGATGTGAATTTTCTTCCAAGTTCCCGAGGTAATGTACCTTTTCTATTTTAGGGTGATTGGTCAGGAATGAGGCAATCTTTTGAGCATTGGCTGCTTGTTGTTCCATTCTTACTTTCAGAGTTTCTAAACTTCTTAGCAATAGCCATGCGGTATGTGGACTTATCATGTTCCCTAAAAATGTGCGTAAAACCTTCACGCGATTCATTATTTCTGCATTGCCCAGTACGGCACCTGCTATTAAGTCGCTGTGTCCACCAATATATTTCGTAGCTGAGTACATAACGATATCTGCTCCGTGCTGCAGAGGGTGAGACCATAAGGGGCCCATGTAGGTATTGTCTACTGCGACATAGGCTTCTTTCTTGTCTCCTTTAAAATAGTCGGCAATTTCTCTGCACATTTGCATATCAATGATTGCATTGGTTGGATTTGCCGGAGTCTCAATATAGATGAGCGCAAGACGATCAGCATAACCGCTTTTTGAAATGAGCTCAATTAATTCTTCTTTTGATTGGTTTGGAGTAAATCCAATGGTGTGTACTCCCATTTTATGTAGGAAATGTTGAATGAAATGGTCTGTGCCTCCATACGTTGGGGAACTATAGAGTAGCAGGTCTCCACGGTTCAGGAATTCTAAAAGAACAGTCGAAATGGCCGACATGCCGCTTTCAAATACTGCACAATCATCGGCTTCGTCCCATAAACAAAGCCTGTTTTCAAGAATTTCCAGATTTGGATTATTGATTCGACTGTAAATTAGACCCAAATTTTCATCTTTCGCTTGCTCTCTTAATCCATATGCGATTTCAAAGTAGGCCTTTCCTTCTTCTGCTGTTTTAAAAACAAATGTTGAAGTTTGGAAAATGGGGCATTTTACAGCCCCTTCGGATAGCTCTGGTTGATATCCGTGTGTCATCATTAAGCTTTCTGGTCTGAATTTATTTTTCATGTCGAAAATATTTCTGTAAAATTACAAATACTAGGATTAATAATTGATTTTATGATTTAAATAAGTAAAATATCCTTAATTTGTAACAATAATTAGTTTTTATAATTTTTATTTATTTAAATAACCCTTGAAAAAGGAAATATTCCTATGCGTGAAATAGATTCAATAGATGGTGTCATTCTGCAACAACTTCAGTCCAATGCGAAAATGGATGTTCGGAAAATTGCTTCAATGGTCAATATGACCAAAACTCCGGTTTACGAAAGAATTAAGAAATTGGAAAATAATGGTGTAATTTCAAAATACGTTGCTATTGTGAATAGAAAAAAAGTCAAATCCTCAATGGTTGTTTTTTGTTTCGTTTCTCTTGAAGTTCAAAAAATTGAAAAAATAGAGCAATTCAGGAAGGCTATATCAAAGATGCCAGAGGTGATGGAGTGCTATTTGATGGGTGGAGCAAACGACTTTTTATTGAAGGTAATTGTGGCCGATTTAGATGCCTATCATCATTTTTCTTCAGGAAAGCTAGCTGGCTTGCCAAACGTTAGTCAGATTCAAAGTTCGTTTGTTTTAGATGAAGTAAAGTATTCAACAGTTCTGCCTTTGGCGTAGTTGCGAGTGGCCTTGCTTTTGTGTGTCTTGGCTAATTCGGTTCTCTGAAATCAAAGGATGTCTATTTTAATTAATCCAAGGGTGTAATTGGTTTTTAGCACCTTAACTTATTGAGTTTATAAGGTGTTTTTTTTGGATAAAGGTTGTGTAGTAAATAGTTGTCCTTCAAGCATATATTATTTCATTTATCGATTATAAATGAACTTTAATCGAAATTAAAATACAATTTATCGAAAGTTTACAAAATAATATATTAGTTTTACGGCCAGCAAGTAATTATTAGAAAATAAAACACCAATCATGATAACCTTACCTAAAACTATTTTA
>JABJPZ010000174.1 GCA_018663635.1 Crocinitomicaceae bacterium | reverse complement strand
TACCTGCTCCTCATCTTCATCTTCCATAAATTGTGAGTCTAAAATAGTTGCCATTTTTATTTGTTAGTTTTTGTTTTGTTGGTTTTGTTGGTTTTGTTGGTTTTGTTTTGTATGTGTTTGTATGTGTTTGTATGTTCTATATCTCGATGGGTTCAACATTTGTTAATATAAATTTTATTTCTTTATTAAATTTCAATCATTTTTTAATTAACAATGCTGTGTCATGTTAATAGCCAAACCATCATGGTTCACAAAAGATTCACAAGGCCTCGTTGATGAGAATGCTATTTCATGCTAGAGAGTCCCCTTCTTTTTGATAAACTATAATTTCCTCAACGACGAGAGAAATCGATTGCGTTACTTTTTTTTTACGAGTTACGATGAGATATCATTCAGATTGTTTAGGATGCTATTCTATGCTAATTGCAAAGGATAAAAAAAATATTTGTTTTTTTGTTTAGCATTGAAATAGCATTCTCATTTATCCTAATACTATCTCTATATTATTTGCAATGTGAAGTCCACCACATTTGGATTCTGCATTAGCATAGGAATAGCATTCTCATTTTGAGAGAAAACACTCACTAAAACCCTCACTATAACCTGCGAATAATTTATTATTATTATTAATTTCAATATATATATATATATATTCTAGTTGTGTTGCCAGAGTTTCTTTTCAACAAATAAAACGTAAAAAACAAATTATAGAAAGGCACATAGTTATCGATAGAGGTTGACAGTTGGTTCAATAACATCATTGTCAAAAAAATCTATTATTGTTGGTGCAAAGAAATAACGTTTATCATAATAATAATAAAAAAAGTGGACAACGATCGCCTTGTTTTTTTTTTGATGGTACACACAATTTAACAATTCTCTTGAAGAAATAAGTAAACCTGGTTTGTGAGCAGATGGGTATGAATGGTTCAGATGGTAGCTAAGATTATCACCATGTAGAAGAATCTCTATCTGTAAAAGAGTTGAGCCCTCAGAAAAAGTCAGAAAGAGCAGCATTCAAACCGTCTCAACGCCGCTCACCAACACGTACCACGCTACAACCCACCACCTCAAATTCCATACTAGACTGCCAATGTGGCTCTCGCACCACCAGCACAAGCTTCGCGCCCCGTTTGAGTATCAACACGTTTGCGTTGGTGTGTCGTTGGTGAAATAAAGCCCGCTGAGCGTGGGTGGCTTGAAACGCTAGCTGGTGAAGGGTCAAGATGACGCCGTAAAGAGAAACATCTATGGTCACTAGTAAATGGTGAGAAGGTAAGGTGCCATTGACTAACTCGGATAAAAGATTCATATAAAGAGTCGTATCTAACATATATAGTTTTAATTTGGTGCTGGACTCTCCACTCTCTGTTTTTTTGTTGGACTCTCGTTCTCTTCGTCGGAACTGTCAAAGTCGGAGTTATCACTTAAGCCACGTTTGATGCCGATAGACACTTGTAAATCATCGACACACTGATTAATGGAACGTCCCATGTCATCCATCAAGTTGAACACGCGCTCCCCCATGCCTTTCTCTGTGTTCCAAATGGTTTTCTGGTTTTGGCGATGGATGCCTTTCGCCCTGTTTACTATCTCCTGTATGGTTTTAGCAAATGCAAGATAATCTGCACTTTGATTCGGAACCTTGTTTTCAATCACTTTCATGCATTCAATTACTTCTAAAAACAATTGAAACCATCGTAATTGATGATTCTGCTGGTTGATAGACAACGTATACATGTTGTTGCAATTGGCCCAAAAGGTGTCCTTCATAAATATTTCATCAGGTTTTACTACCGTACAAGGCCTTCCACCTAATTGGACACAGCATTTCTGGCCGTCTAAAGTCATTTCGATGTCTGGACACCAATCGGGATGGGATGCCAATCGTCTTGCCGTTTGTTCAACATTCAAATTGCTTAGATGCACACGTTTGTAATAATTTTCTTTCTTTAGTGCCTTGTAATGTTTTTCAACGCATCGTTCGTTCATATGAGCTTCAAATTGCAATATATTTTTGTATTTAGCATCCAATATACGTGTTTCCGCTAAATTGGAGAAGTTATCTTTTGGGTTTTCGCCTACCTGTATTTTAATAATATTCATTGCTTGTAAAAATACTTCAGCTTTGCCGTGCCGTCCGGATGCCGTGAAATTTACAGTCAATCCTTTCATTAACAATAATGATGCATACAACGCTTTGTTCATCACACGCGTTGTAAATTTCCCAATCGTACCAGATGGTGTTCCTTGTTCTATTTCTTTATCAAGAATAGCTTTATATCGTTTCAGACTCTTCTGGATGGCTCGGTTCACATTCTTATTGTCTGTATACATCGTTTTAAACTGCTGACGAGGTTGTACATTTTTAATTGCTCTTAAATTCGCCTTCTTTATAGAAGAACCATCTAACTTGTATTGTACTTCAACGTTTTCTATCATGTTGTCAAACGTCTGTTGTTTGTCGCCTATTTTTTTATTTGCTTGATATCCTTTTTTGTTTGCTTCCTCTGGAAATCCGTGTTCCCATTCGGCTTTCACATACATCTTACGACCTGTATGTGGCACATTCAGACCAATAAGATACTTATTCCCACATTCATTTAATGGAAAGCTCCATCGCACAGTATGTAATTGTAGATATGGATGCCAGCCATCTTCATCGTTGATGTCATATGCACGATAGCCTTCTGGATTGGTGGAGTTATGCGTCACGTGATACTGGTTCGGATGCTTGGCTTCAAAATAAATAAACAACCATTCCATCATTTGCTTCATGTACGGTTTAGTTACTATCTGAGGCGCAGTTTGCGAATCGAAATCAGGCTCATTCTTATTTTTCCCAGTTTTGGAACTCGTTTTGACTAAACGAAAGCCATTCTCCGTTTTTATGAGAAAGATGCCCCATAACAACTTTCGCCAATCACCCGCTCTACCAGCATGGCTTAATACTATTTCATAATCACTAGCAGATAAGACTTGCATGGCAAATACCATATTATCCCGTATACCAAATACAATGGACAACCATAGCATGAAGATACATGAAAATTCAGATTGCCATTCGGAAGACCCGATTTTCATTTTTTCCAACCTAGATATTGCTACATCCATTCTAACTTTGTCCAAATATCCTATAGCATGGCCTAGTTGCTCTTCTTCTGGGTCTACATCCATATTCGTTTGTTTATCGTATGCAGCCTCCTCTAGTTTAGCCCTTGTTAATACCTTGTATTTCAGGGCCAACGATTTAGCCCACACTTTCATCCATTTGGCACCAGGCTTTCCATTCTGAAAGAAGAATCTGGCCATTTGGTCCACGTTGCGAACGCCCATACTGGTGCTGCAATGGTTAAACATACTTCCTAATATTGTAAATGTTTCTCGTTTGCTGGCATTTACAAGAAATTTAGCTTTATCCTTGGTTACCTGGCTTTCATTCACTCTTTTTTCTGCATCAAAAGGTACAATATATTCAGCCCCATTTTTCCATTCTGCAAGTATATCTTTTAAATCTTCTTTCCCTGGAATAGTCAGACCTTTTAATAGTTCAGAAACGAACCCACCGTCTTCGTATAAACGCGTTTGTTGCAATATTGGTACATCATGATTATATGTTCTGTTGGCGCTACTTGTAAATTTTCTTGCTTCTTTTCGTTTTTCTTTCAATACACGTATAGCATCACCATTTACTTTGCCCCTTTTACACCAAGGTTGGTGTATTGCATAACAATAGAACAATGCCAATAATGCATCCTCCATTTTGCGGGTGTTGTTGCTTATACTAGCAGAAGACCAATTATCTGCAAACAACGTCTCCAAGGATTTTTGATACGCGGCTTTCAAAGTTGCCATGGTAATATCTTCTACCCCAAGTTGACCCTTACACGTCGTTTTGGTATATTCAGCAATACATTGGAAAATAGTATCTGGTATGTCAGGCCCCGCAACGTTACCATTTACTCGGATAAACGCGTTTAGATACGCTCTGACTTTTTGTAGAAACATGCGGTTTTGCTTGTTATCTTTAAACGCAAGCAAGGCATCGTTTCTCCATCTCATACCGTTTAATTCTGTTTTCACCTCTTTGATATCGTTTTTGTTTCCAGT
>JABJPZ010000173.1 GCA_018663635.1 Crocinitomicaceae bacterium | reverse complement strand
CTGTAGTTTGTCCTATAGAGCTAAAAGCTACAGAGAACGCGAAAATACTAGTTAAAAGATGTTTTGTCATTTTTAAAAAAATTGCTAACAAATATACGGAATTGTGACGGCTTTATTGTGTTTATTTTAAAATAACTAGGCGCTCAAACTTCTCAGCCTTAGTACCATTATTGGTTTCAACCTTAACCCGGTAAAAATAAGTGCCACGACCTAACCGGTCACCAAATTCATCCGTACCGTTCCATTCTATTCCACTAACACGAAAACCATCTGAGTGCAATGATCGATTCAATGTCTTTACTAAACGACCAGAAACGGTAAAAATTTGTATCTGAACTTCTACCTGAGAACAAACTTGATTATGTTCTAACATGAACTCTGTGTTAGTAGTAAAAGGATTGGGATAATTCAGTACATGATCTAATGCCATCTCAGCTGAAACTGAAACGATAAATTCCGTTTGAACTGCGCTTGAGTTATTATAAACATCCCATGCTTTTAATTCCAGCGTATGCAGACCTTCAGATAAATCTTCTAACTGATAAGCAACAGATCCAGATTGGTAGGTGTCTAAACCAGATTCATAATAATCATTTAGAATAATTGATTGCGCAGAATTACCATCTATTGTAGCTGTCAAATCATGACCAATTGAATTTCCCGTAGTATTGATTCCATTTGAATCAGATAGTAATCCAAGTATTGTGGGAGATTCGTCTGTTAGCCCTCCAAAAACAAAATTTGTATCATTCATGTATAATTCAATTTGAGGACCTTGATTATCAGCAGCAGCTAATAGATTGACACCACCTACCACTACACTGTCACTAGAACCAGTAGCATCTTTAGATCCATCATCTGCATAGTAGCTAAGTTTCCCATTTCCAAATTGCAAATTGACATCCTTTGGAGCTACAAATGTGAAACTAAACTCGCCATTTGTTACGGTAGATTTTCCCGCGTAAATTATACTGTTTTGCTCATCAAAACTGTAAGTCCCGCTTGACGCGTTATTTCCAAGGGTTTGGAATTCTTGGGGCTTATCGTAAACCGTTAAATAAACCACACCGTTAAAAGTGTTCAACAAATTTCCTGCCCAATCTTCCATGTGTCCATCTATCTTTATTTTACCAAGAGCATTCAATGTATCAAGAGATTGTGAACCTATTAAGCTATCGTTGATTTTATCCGTCACAATGTTGTATTCGGGTAGCGCCAATTGCAAAGCTGGATCACCTAGAAATCCAAACTTCCGTCCATTTTCAGATGCACTTACACTTGCATAGGAATTTTTAGTACCCATATAAATACTGCCAAATGTTTGACCCTTTCCATCAGCGTCTCGCTTAAAAACAGTATCATAAAACTTTTTGTTCATGGTTAGATTGGGACCCGCAAATACTAAGCGCCAAGTTGTAAACATGGCAATTGCACCCCCATCTTTACTTAAAATAAGTAACTCTCCTGCGGATGTCCTATCAGGATCATCAAAACGGCTAAACTCGCAGGTCGCAGTCATAAAAAACGGCAATCGGTAGGAATTAGACCAACCATTAATCATTGAAATATCCAATATTCTTTCTGTAGCCCATCCAACTTCTCCACCGTGACCGATATAATTAACACCAATCACACCTTCTTGAACCTTGTTTTTTAACTCGTTATATACCCCGTAAAAACGCTCTCCACCCGGAGTTGATTCTTGAACGTATGAATCGCTGTGGACTTTGTTTATATTAATCCAAGGGTAATCATTTTCAATCCTTTGAGCAACTTGTTCAGTATGTAGGAAGTAAGTACCACCATCTTCGTCATCAGAAACCATAACCAGATTGTTTTTCCAGCGACCGAAGGTAGAGGTAGAATTTTGAGCATTACAACTGGCTATTTCTCCAGTCCATGAAGCTGACTTCTCCACATACCTCTTAATTTTAGTAACAACAGCTGCTGCTTCTGTCGTGGTGGTGATTGGTAGTCTGCCTACCGACATATCCAACAAATCATAAGCTGTAAATGCAGCATTATCTGCTAAAATCACAAAATAATCATCAGAAGTAAATGTTTTCGTTTTATCTGTGTGGGCTATGCTTTGATAAGTGGGAATAAGGTTTTCGTTGGCATTAATTTTTCCTTTATTGTCATATGATCCATCTCCAAAAAGCAAAAGATGTTTGGGAATCATGGTCGGATCTGTTCCTGCTCTTTGGTAAAACATTCTTAAAAAATGTCGAATGGCCGTTCCATCACGCATACCTGACGAAAATTCATTAAATATCTCTTCTGGAGTAACCACATGCACGCTAGTGCCTCGATCTCGGTGAAAAGCGGCTAAATCATTCGCATGAGAAAGTAATAATGGCGGTGAAATCAAAATTAAATCCGCATAACCTAGCGCATGCAAATTTTGATTCATTACCTGACCATAACCAATAGGAACTTTTCCCGCATTATCTGTTAGGGCAATAAATTGACGTAACGAATCCGTATTTACAACAAAAGTCTTAGTGGAAGATAAATCTGTATAATCTATACTTGAAACTTCGTGGTGATTGGTAATGTCCCAAATAGCGCTCACTTGAGCAGCGTTTGTCAATTGAAATTCTGCTACTTGCCCAACGCCAATAGAGTTGATATCTTGGAATTTTAGACTATTACCAACCATAATCAGGTTTCTTCTTACATTGAGTTCCAGAACATCCATAAAACCTTCTGCAGTAATAGAACCTGCATGTCCATAATTAACATTAACCACGATAGATGAAGGTGCGTTTTCAAGATAAATTGTCGATGTTCTCAGAGAGGCATAATCATAAGAAGAAGGTGGCAATGAGCTGAGCGTTATGGTTTCAGAAATTCCCGAAGTAGAGATCGTGAAGTTGCAATTTGTTGTGGACCTACTAGCCAGTTTAGTTACCAGCTTAACAGAATCTGCGGTAATATTCGGAACAGAAAAGTTGTAGGTATAAGAGTCATTCAATGAATTGTAACGGTCTCCGTACCATTCCCTTCCTGATTCCCAAAAATTAAATCGCTCAGCCTCACTATATAAATAGTCATTAAATGTCGTAACTATTTGGTTTGGGAGATTCGTGCTTTGTGTTTGGTTCATTACTCTTTTTGGAGACTCGGAAGCATCGACATGTATGAAATAAAAACTAGTGTCCGAGTAATGATTTAAAACATGATGTAGCTCTGAACCAGTATGCTCAATTCGATGCGCTCCATTACCATAAAATAACAAATAATCGTCTGAATCAAAAGAACCGTCTAAATCGTTTCCAATAAAGGAAGACGCATTTTTCATTAAATCGTCAGGCCTAAAACTTGCGTTATTTTCGCCTAATAAACCAGCCCCATTTCCGTAGATGTGAATCGACCTTGGATCTAACGAATCCATATCAATACCCAAGTCTGCTAAAAAATTGTAGTCTACCTTATAAACGCCTTCGCTAACAACTCCCATTTTATACCAATCACCAGAAGCAAGAGCGGAATTAGTCACGTAAGATTTTGCGTTGTTTTTGGGCACTGCATTAGCTGAATATTCGACACGGAGTTTAAAATTGGTGATTTTTCGTATTTCGCCCCGTTCTATTACTAGGGGGATAAAAGAGTACACCAAATACAATTCCTTGCGTTGTGATGTGTTTTTGAATAATATTTCTGGAGTCTCCTTAATTAATTTGGAGAAGGATAATGGAATTGATTTTTCTAACTCACTCAATTCAGCAGTTTCAAATGATTCAATACTGACCATTTCTATTTGTCTGGCCATCGAGTTCTTTTTCACTTCACTAAACAACAAAGGTTCAGCTTCGTTAGTTTGTTGACAACCTACACATTGTAAAAATGCTCCTTGAGTTGTAAGAGCAGGGTCTTCCCAATCAATGCTGACACCGTTCTTTGATTGACCACCAACAGACAGCACCAAAAAAAATAAGACCGTACTCAACACAAAACATTTCAAAAAATGAATTTCTCTAAAAAGCTTGTTAGTTTTCATAATTAACATTCTTCAGCAAAACGCTGCACACAATTGATTTATTACTAACACGACATTAAAAATATTGTTTCAGCAAAATTAATATTTAAACCTATTGAAACATTACACTACCAGTTCAATAACTAAACTGATGTATTTATCTCTTTATTGCAGCTTCTCGTAACAAAGATGTAATTATTTCGTTAAGTGTCATTTACAAATAGGTTTGAGCAATTTTAACTTTTTGACCAATTATAAGTTCAAATCCGTTACTATTTTAGGCTAAATCCAGCATGATAAACGGTTGGCTTAATGCTTTTTAATGGAATTTTTATGAGTAAAATTGGTCTGAAAACAAAAAAAAACCGTAACCAATTTTTATATGACAGGTTATAGAGGTAAATTTGATTTTGAAAAACTAGTACTAATGAACTATTTAAAAATTAGGTTAATAGCGCTTATCGCAGTGATATCGGGGCTTGTAGCCTCTTGTAGCTATGAAAAAAGCTCTGTCACGGGATGGGACTATAACAACCCTGCATATGGTGGATTTCAAAAAGTTCCATATGAAGAACAAGAAACTGGCCCTGGTTTAATTCTAATCGAAGGAGGTACGTTCACTATGGGAAGAGTAGAACAAGAAGTTGCTCAAAATGGCGATAATATTCCAAGAAGGGTAACGGTTTCATCCTTTTACTTAGATGAGACTGAAATAAAAAATATGGATTGGTGTGAATACCTTTATTGGGTAGGAAGAACGTATACGGATTTCCCTATGATACATCAAAAAGCACTTCCAGATACAGTTTGTTGGAGAGAGAAATTAGCTTACAACGAGCCTTACGTAGATTATTACTTAAGACACCCGTCGTACCGAGATTACCCAGTTGTTGGTGTCAATTGGTTGCAAGCAACCAATTTTTGTGCTTGGAGGACAGATCGTGTAAATGAACAAATTTTAATCCGAGAAGGAATTATCATTCCAAATCCAAACCAACAGAATAATCCATTTACTACTGATGCGTATTATACGAATCAATTTCATGATTCGGACAATCCCAGAGGTCAAATTCCAGATCTAGACCCGTCAAAAGGTGGTGGAGACGCGTCAAGCGGAAAAGTAAAAACAAAAAACTTAGGTGTTAGAATTGTAAAAATGTCTGATGGTATTTTACTTCCTAGATATAGATTACCTACGGAAGCTGAATGGGAGTATGCAGCATACGGTTTGATCGGTAACACAATTGACGAGCGAATTGTAGAACGAAGAATCTACCCTTGGAATGGTCATTGGGTGAGAAATCCTGATGACAAATGGCAAGGAGACATGATGGCTAATTTCGTAAGAGGAAGAGGAGATTATATGGGAGTAGCTGGTCACTTGAATGACAATGCTGATGTTACGGCACCCGTTTATTCTTATTGGCCAAACGATTATGGCTTGTATAACATGGCTGGCAATGTGTCAGAATGGGTAATGGATGTCTACCGACCTCTTTCTTCTGTAGACTATGATGAATTCAGACCGTACAGAGGTAATGTATTCAAAACAAAACGATTAAATTCTGCAGGTCAAATTGATGAAAAACACGATGAAACCATCTATGATGTTGATGGAATTAAAGAGTATTTATCTCTATTTGAAGCGGAAAGAATTGCAAATAAGAGGTTGGATTCAATTGAAATTGAATTACTAAAAGTGATCAATGAGTATGTTGATGAGGCAATTGTTATCAATAATTTACGTCAGCCTGTTGAAGCTTCTAGAAAAATCAGAGAGATTTACGACCAGGTTTTTGATGATTTTGATTTAGAAGTTACTGGTGACCCTAAGTATGCGGAGTATCAAATCGAAATATCACCCATGCTTAGAAAAGGCATAGCTGAATATATTATCAATACTCCTGGTAATATAAAAATGAGAAACGTTACCGATGAAGAGAACCTGCATAGAAGAAATTATCGTCAGGCAGACAATATTGATTACTTAGATGGTGATTTGAAATCGTCTATTAGCTATCAAAATGAAGAAGTCATTGGGCAGATTAACGCTAAAGAGCGGAATGAAGATTGGGTAATGTACCAATCTGGAGACCAAACGAAATTATCAGGTATTAAGGAAATTGGTGCTCCTACTTCCCTGATCTCTGATCATTCCATGGTTTACAAAGGTGGTTCTTGGAGAGATAGAGCGTACTGGATGAATCCAGGAACAAGAAGGTTTATGGATAGTAATGTATCTAATGCCTATGTTGGGTTTAGATGTGCTATGGATCGAGTTGGTTCACCGAAAGGTCTAGGATATAGATAATTAAAAGATTAATTTATAAATTCCCGTTTCGGTAAATCGAAACGGGATTTTTTATGCAAAATATTTACAAAGAATACCTGAGTTCTAGTCAAGTCTGCACTGATACCAGAGCTATCGTTCAAGATTGCATATTTTTTGCTTTGAAAGGTGACAACTTTAACGGGAACCATTTTGTAAATCAAGCGATAGAACTGGGTGCCCGCATCGCAATTGTAGATGAAGAAACAGCCCAAATTCCAGGCAAAACTATGCTAGTTAAGGATTGCTTGAACAGTTTGCAGGATTTAGCAAAATACCATCGAAACGTATTAACAATTCCAATAATAGGTTTAACCGGCAGTAATGGAAAAACGACAACTAAAGAACTTATCGCTGCTGTTTTAAGTACAAAATATAAGGTTTTTGCTACGACCGGCAATTTAAACAATCACATTGGAGTTCCATTGTCCATACTCTCAATCAATAAAAATCATGAAGTTGCCATTATTGAGATGGGAGCAAATCATCAAAAAGAAATCGAATTTTTAGCTGCATTGGCGAAGCCCAACTATGGCCTGATAACCAACATCGGAAGAGCGCATCTTGAAGGATTTGGGGGAATTAAAGGCGTACTTAAAGGAAAAAAAGAGCTCTATGATTACCTGACAGAAGTAAAGGGCTCAGTTTTTATTAATCAGTCTGATGCTATTTTGACAGAAATTGAGCCTACGGAAACTAATAATTATTACTATGGCGGGAAATCATCTATTTCAGGAGAAATTCTTTCGAATTCAGAATTGCTTAATGTGAGTATTACTATCAACAATAAGCATTCAACCATACAAACTAAATTAGTTGGCAACTATAATCTGAATAATATTTTAGCTGCAGCTTGTATTGGCAACCATTTCAAGGTTAATCTTGCTGAAATTAAATTAGGACTAGAAAATTATGTGCCTGATAATCATCGTTCGCAATTTATAGAAACAGAAAAAAATCAAATTATTCTGGATGCCTATAACGCTAATCCTAGCAGTGTTGAAGCTGCTCTACTCAATTTTTCTCAAAGAAAAGAGATAAATAAACTGGTTATTCTGGGAGATATGCTCGAATTAGGTTCCGATAGTAGCTTAGAACATGAATCTATTTTTCAACGATTAATTAAGCTCGATTTAGAAGCGATTTTAGTGGGTAAAGAGTTTAAGAAATTACAACAAAATCAATTTATTTGTTTTGAAAATGCAGCTACCGCCTTGGACCATCTTCAAAAAAATATTATTTCTGACACAGCTATACTTATCAAAGGCAGCAGAGGAATTCAATTAGAATTGGTGCTTTCTGCTCTTTAATCTTTCAATACGTTTCGAGCAATAACTATCTTTTGAATTTCTGACGTTCCCTCATAAATTTGAGTGATTTTAGCATCGCGCATTAGCCTTTCCACATGATATTCTTTAACAAAACCATAACCACCATGTATTTGAACCGCTTCAACGGTTTGTTCCATTGCTACTTTTGATGCGTATAATTTAGCCATCGCGCTGGATTGGTCATAATTTAAACCACTGTCCTTATCCACTGCCGCTTTAAGGCATAAATTTCTAGCTGCTTCAATTTCAGTAGCCATGTCTGCAATTTTAAATTGTATCGCCTGATGTTTTGCAATTTCAACACCGAATGCTTTTCTTTCTTTAGCATAACCCATTGCAAGTTCAAGTGCTCCAGAAGCAATACCTAAAGCTTGGGATGCTATTCCGATTCTTCCCCCTGCCAATGTTTTCATCGCAAATTTAAACCCAAAGCCATCCTCTCCTATTCGATTTTCTTTCGGCACTTTAACATCATTAAACAATAAAGTATGTGTATCAGAAGCACGTATGCCCAGTTTATCCTCTTTGGCGCCCACAATAAATCCATCCATTCCTCTTTCCACAATAAAGACATTAATTCCTCTATGTCCAAGATCAGGATTAGTTTGAGCAATGACCAAATAAACTGAAGCGGTTCCCCCATTGGTAATCCAGTTTTTAGTACCATTCAGCAAATAGTGATCTTCTTTTTCAATTGCGGTTGTTCTTTGAGAAGTAGCATCAGATCCAGCTTCGGGTTCACTTAAGCAAAAAGCGCCTAACTTTTCTCCTTTTGCAAGTGGTACAAGGTATTTTTGCTTTTGATCTTCTGACCCATACGTTTCCAATCCCCAACAAACCAACGAATTATTAACAGACATGCATACCGAAGTCGACGCATCTATCTTCGAAATTTCTTCCATCGCCAAGACATAAGACACGGTATCCATTCCGCCACCACCGTACTTCGGGTCCACCATCATTCCAAGAAATCCCAGCTCACCTAATTGCTTTACTTGTTCTTCAGGAAATTTCATTTCCCTATCCCGGTCAATAACTCCTGGCAAACAAACGTTTTTTGCAAAATCTCTCGCAGCATCTCTAACTGCCTTTTGCTCTTCTGTTAAGTCAAAATTCATAATTGCTTAAACTCCTGTTTTTGGAGGAGTCTTCAAATTTATATGATTATATTCAAAGCCCATTGATTTTAGCAGACTTATTATGCAAGCATACTATATTATTGGCTTAATGTCTGGCACATCGCTCGATGGAATTGATCTTTGCTACGCACAATTTTACAATAATGGAACGGAAAGCTATGCGCTATTACATGGTAAAACAATTGAATACACCTCTGAATTTCAAAAACAACTAAGAAAAGCTAATCAATGCAGCGCATTAGAACTGATGCAATTAGATACTGATTTGGGGATTTTTTTTGGAGAACAAATCAAATTATTCATTAAGGAAAATAACATTCAGCAAATCGATGCAATTGCAAGCCATGGACATACTATTTTTCATAACCCCCAACATCACCTTTCCACCCAAATCGGGAGTCCTGCACAAATTTATGCCATTACTGGTATCAAAACAATTGCTGATTTTCGCTCAATTGATGTTGCTCTGGGTGGTCAAGGTGCCCCTTTGGTTCCGATTGGAGATCAACAACTGTTCAGCAATTATTCTTCGTGCCTAAACCTTGGAGGCATAGCAAACATATCATTCGACCAGCAACAAAAGAGAATTGCATACGACATTTGCATGTGCAACATGGCCCTAAACTACCTGGCTTTAAAACTCGGTCACAGCTATGACAAAAATGGAAATATTGCCAGCTCAGGTCAAATCAATTTAAAACTATTAGAAGACCTTAATCAATTCCATTATTTCTCAAGCGAACCGCCCAAATCGTTGGGAAGAGAGCAATTTGACGATTGGTATTTACCACTTCTAGAGAATTCAAGTATATCTGTACCTGACATGATGGCTACAACTGTAGAACATATTGGTATGCAAATTGGTAAAAATATTCCGAAAGGAAATTGTCTTTTGACTGGAGGAGGTGTATTCAATACGAGCTTAATTAATGCTCTGAAGAAGCATACCCAAAGTACATTAGAAATTCCCAACAATAACCTGATTGAATACAAAGAAGCATTGGTATTTGCTTATTTAGGAATGTTGCGATTAACTAATCGCAAAAATACACTTTCGTCAGTGACCGGTGCTAGACGGGATTCAATTGGCGGATGCCTTTATGGCTGACTTAACCACTTTGATTAATCTTTAACCCCTTACGCAACAACTTTTTAACAGTGCTATTTCAAGGGTAATATTTTGCTACATTTGTAGCTGAAAATAAGTGCCGTGTATACAGAACAAACAGAGATTAAGAAAACACTGATGAAGGAACTTTTAGAGCGATTTGAAAATAAGCGCCCAGAAATTGTTTTTGAGTGGAAAGATGCAGAAACAGAGGCCGAAGGATGGGTAGTGATTAATTCCTTACGAGGAGGCGCAGCCGGTGGTGGTACTAGAATGAGAGTTGGATTGGATAAAAGAGAAGTAGAATCTTTAGCTAAGACAATGGAAGTTAAGTTTACCGTAGCAGGTCCTCCGATTGGTGGAGCAAAATCCGGTATTAATTTCGACCCTAGCGATCCTAGAAAAGAAGGAGTTCTTCGCAGGTGGTATGCTGCTGTTACACCGCTTTTAAAGCATTATTACGGAACTGGTGGCGACTTAAATGTTGATGAAATCCACGAAGTAATCCCGATTACTGAAGATTGTGGTGTGTGGCACCCTCAAGAAGGTGTGTTTAACGGTCATTTTCAACCAAGAGAAGCACAAAAAATCAATCGAATAGGACAGCTTAGACAAGGTGTCCTGAAAGTTATCGAAGACGACCAATACAGTCCCGAAGTAGCCAATAAGTATGTTATTGCGGACATGATAACTGGTTATGGAGTGGCCGAATCGGTAAAACATTATTATAATATTTACGGAGGAAATGTAAGAGGTAAAAGAGTTGTCGTGCAGGGATGGGGCAATGTTGGTTCAGCTGCAGCCTATTACATGGCCCAGGATGGGGCTAAAATAGTTGGTATCATTGATAGAAATGGTGGCTTGATAAATCAAGAGGGATACTCCCTTTCTGAAATCAAAGAATTATTCTTAAGTAAAGACGGCAACCAGCTTTCTACGGATCAAATGCTTTCATTTGAAGAAGTCAACAAGCGAATTTGGGACTTAAATGCTGAAGTATTTTTACCTTGTGCGGCATCTCGGCTTATTACAAGAGACCAGGTAGACAGAATGGTTACAAATGGCATTGAAGTAATTGCAGCTGGAGCCAATGTTCCATTTGCAGATCCAGAAATTTTCTTTGGACCCATTGCAGACTATACGGATAGTCAAATTAGTATTATTCCTGATTTTATTTCTAATTGTGGGATGGCGAGAGTTTTTGCTTACCTGATGGAAAATGATTTAAGTGAGTTGACAGATTCCAATATTTTTCAGGACACATCAAACACAATAAAGCAAGCATTGGAGGAATCATATAAGGTCAATGATTCAAAAAAACACATTGCGAAAACGGCCTTTGAAATCGCGTTAAATCAATTAATATAAAAATATGGCAACAGCAATTGTAATTGTATTTATTCTTGGTTATCTAGCAATAACTATTGAGCATAGTTTAAAAATAGATAAGCTTGTTCCTGCTCTTTTAATGATGGCGGTGGCGTGGGCGCTGGTAGCATTCGGAATTGATGGATTTGAAAATTGGTTTGACTCTGGCTCCAGCCACCTACTCAATGGGAAAGATGGGTTTCAGAATTTTGCTGATCTGCCTTTGCATGCATCTGATCATGGGCACGGACTCACAAGCAAGAGCAGCTGGCTAGAACATACCTTACTGCATCATTTCGGTAAAACTTGTGAAATATTAATTTTTCTAGTTGGGGCCATGACTATCGTGGAAATCATTGACCATTTTAATGGCTTTAGTACGATTAAAGGGTTCATTAAAACCAACAAAAAAAGTGTTCTTCTTTGGATTATCTGTGTATTAGCATTTATTCTTTCAGCCATTATTGACAACCTGACTGCAACCATAGTGTTGATTACCATTTTAAGAAAACTCATACCAAGTAACAAAGACCGTATTTGGTTTGCTGGTTTAATCATCATTGCTGCCAACGCTGGTGGTGCCTGGTCGCCAATCGGAGATGTTACAACTACCATGTTGTGGATGGGAGAAAGAGTGACAACCGTTAAATTAATTGAATACTTGATTCTCCCTTCTCTTGTTTGTATGCTTATCCCAACAATTCTCGCCACCTTTCTACCGGCATTTAAAGGGAATTTTGAGCCCATCGAAGATCAAGGAGAAATAAATAAAAGGGGGCCATTGATGTTGTACCTCGGTTTAGGATTAATTGTTTTTGTGCCTATTTTTAAAACCGTCACACACCTTCCGCCCTATGTTGGTATGATGATGTCGTTAGGTCTAGTTGCGCTGGTTGCAGAGTTCATAAGTGCGCGGCAATTTAGTATAACAGATCAATCCGCAGCCGCCGACCCACATTCTGGGCATGCCTCCAGCCCAACATTTAGGGCGCTTTCAAAAATTGAAATGCCTTCCATCTTATTTTTCTTGGGAATATTAATGACCGTAGCTGCATTAGAATCTCTTGGTTTAATTTTTGTGTTTGGACAAGATGTTCAAGCTGCAATGGATACAAACTTATTTGTTTTGTTACTTGGGGCAGGTTCTGCAGTTATAGATAATGTACCACTTGTAGCAGCAAGTATGGGAATGTTTGATCCGAACGAATTTGTAGCCGATCATTCCGTATGGCATTTTATTGCATATGCTGCTGGTACGGGTGGTTCTATGTTAATTATTGGGTCAGCTGCCGGTGTTGTTGCTATGGGGATGGAAAAAATTTCCTTCTTTTGGTACCTGAAAAAAATTGCTTGGTTGGCTTTGATTGGTTATTTAGCCGGAGCCGGTGTTTATTATGTAATAAGTGGAATTTAAACTCCAAAAACGATAAGAAATTATGTTAGCTAAATTTATTTATTTTATTCAAGAAGGGGCTGAAAATTCTCCTGGTCTGAGCGATTTGGAAAACAACACGCAATCTCTTTGGGATTTAGTGTGGGGTTGGACACCACCTGTGCTTGACGAAGCAACCAATGAAATTATTGAAGCTGGCTACTACAGTATGACCAGTGTTGTTATCGTATCATTATTGCTGTTTTTATCGGTGATGGCCATATACATTTTCATTGAGCGATATTTAAATATTCGCAAAGCACTTAAAGAAGAGCAAAGCTTCATGGTTCAAATTAAGAGCTATATGACGGATGGCAACTTAGATGGCGCCAAAAATTTATGCGCTACGACAGACAATCCGATGGCCAGAATGGTAGAAAAAGGAGTTATGCGTGTGGGAAAACCCGTTGGTGACATCAAGGCATCCATAGAGAATGTAGCGGACTTAGAAGTTCATAAACTAGAAAATCGAATATCCGTTTTGGCCACTATTGCCGGAGCAGCTCCTATGCTAGGATTTTTAGGTACTGTGATTGGTATGATGAGAACATTTAACGACATGAGGGCGTTCGGTGTAGATCTGAATAAAATGTCTGGCGGAATGATGGAGGCTATGGTGACCACTGTAGCAGGACTGATTGTGGGAATCATAGCATACGCTTCGTACAATTTTCTCGTTAGTAAGATGGGGCAGGTCATTCACAAAATGGAACATACATCTATCTCTTTCCTAGATATTTTAGAAGAACCCGGCAAATAATTTATTATGGCAATAAAAAGGCAAAATACTATCAAATCAGAAGGGGCTATGTCATCTATGACCGACTTGGTTTTCTTATTGCTGATTTTCTTCATTATTCTGTCTACTATGGCCTCAACTGGCATAGAAGTGAAAGTGCCTCGTGGTAAAAACCAGAACAATGTGCCTTCAGATAATGTAACAGTTTCTATTAAACTAGAAAATGGTACAACCAGACTTTATGTAGACGATAGAGAATTTACCTACGTAAATCGAAACAGTAATGAAATCGATGCAGCTAAACTCACGCAAGCCATAGCAGAAAACATGAGTGAGGACCATGTAGTTGAACTAAAAGCAGCTGAGGACGTGGCCTATATTTGGCCAGCGCAAGTAATTGATGTGGTGAAACAAAACAAATGGACCATCGTATTGATATACAGAACCAATTAGTATAAATGGACACGACCCAAAAGGAATACAAACGAACAGCATTAGTCCTAGCATTAATCTTTTTCTTGCTTGTACTACTCATGTTGCTTTTGATGAGTTTTGTAAAGGCCGATCCGCCATTTTCTAGCGAACAGCTTGAAATGGTTGAACTTGACTTTTCTGGTGGAGGCTCGACCGAAGGGGCTGTAAGCGAAACAAATTCCGAAGAAACCAGCAGCTCTATGGATCAGCCTGATGATCCGGTAGAGACGTATGACGATCCTGAATCTCCTGTAGAGGAATCAAGTGACCCCATATCTGACGGAACGTCAGATAACGAAACGGAAGAGCCCAGCAACGACCCCTCGAACGACTTCAGTAATGTTTTTGGTAACGGAACAGGCAATACCGGAACAGGAACCGATAGTGATGGCCATACTGGAACAGGAACAGGAACTGGACCGAATATTGGGCCAGGAACAGGAGCCATGGGCTCCGGAAGAACGCTTCTAAGCAAGCCTAAAGCCGAAAATGAAATTGACGACATAGGAAAAGTATTGGTCAAAATCTTTGTCAAAAAAGACGGTAAAGTGGACCCTTCTAGAACGAAGGTCCTTTACAATGATCCTGAAACAACATCTTCACACAAATACCATTGGGATACGGCGCGTAAATTAGCCAATCAGTATAAGTTTGAACCCGTTACTTCGGGACACAAACTGCAGTACATCACCATTACGATTACATTTACTAGTGGATGACTTACGAGAATGCTATTGACTATCTGTTCAAACAGCTACCTAATTATCAGCAACAAGGAACCGAAGCATACAAACCCGGACTTAACAATATTGCAAGCTTCTGCAATGAACTAGGCGACCCTCATCACACTTTTAAAAGCATACATCTAGCAGGAACTAATGGCAAAGGTTCTACTGCACACATTATCGCAGCTGTACTGCAAAAAAGCGGTTATCAGGTTGGGATTTATTCGTCTCCCCATCTCATTGATTTCAGAGAAAGAATTAAGATTAATGGTAAATACATTTCTAAGGAAAAGGTGGTTCATTTTGTCCAGGAAAATACTACTTATTGCGAAACGAATCAAATCAGCTTTTTTGAATGGACAACTGCGCTGGCATTTTCATACTTTGCAGCTGAAGGAGTAGATTTTGCCATTATCGAAACCGGTCTTGGTGGCCGGTTGGACTCAACAAATATTCTTCGTCCAATTTTATCTATAATTACCTCAATTGGATTAGATCATACTCCCATTCTCGGAACATCATTAGAAGAAATAGCATTTGAAAAAGCAGGAATAATTAAACCCACAACACCCGTATTGCTTGGTTTTATGCCTTTACACCTCCACTCTATTTTCGAACAAAAAGCAGCGGAATTAAATGCTCCACTTTATTTTGCATCAAAAACTGCCGATTATAGAACCCACTGTGACTTGAAACCGGCTTATCAAAAAGACAACTTAAACCTGGCATTTGAAGCAAGCAAGCTATTGATTCAAATGGGGTATTCTAACGATTTTAAAAAAGGGATTAAAAACGTAGTGAATGCTACCAAATTTTATGGTCGTTGGCAAGTAGTTTCGGATACACCAAAAATCATTTTAGATTGTGGTCATAATGCAGAAGGAATTGAAGCTTGTATAGCTGAATTAAATCAATTTGAAGGTAAGAAGCATATCGTTTTTGGCACTGTAAAAGACAAGGATCACTCATCGATTTTAAGTTTATTACCAAAAGGCACTATATACTACTTTTGTTGTCCAAGTAATTACCGAGGAATGCCAGCAGATCAGCTACAAACAGAAGCAGGATTCCACAACTTAACAGGAAGTAGTTATCCAACGGTTTCGACAGCGGTTACAGAAGCAATAGAAACAAGCGAACCTAATGATGTAATTTTAATTACGGGAAGTACATTTATCGTTGCGGATGCCCTTAAAGAATTTTGATGCTTATTATTTGGCAGAATACGCAAAACAATTATATTTGCAGTCCTTAAAAGAAAGGGCGATTAGCTCAGTTGGTTCAGAGCACCTGCCTTACAAGCAGGGGGTCGTAGGTTCGAATCCTACATCGCCCACCCGAAAATGAAAGCTCAGCACAAAGTGTTGGGCTTTTTTTGTGGCATCGAAAGAAGTTTTCTTCTGTAAAGATGCCATGAAAAAAAACCATACAGCCACAGGCTGTTGAGCTTTCATTATGACCTTGGGGTAAAATGGATCATGAGCAAAGCGAATAATCCTACATCGCCCACAGCATTAACCCAGCAGTATTACGGTATTTCTGGGTTTTTTGTTTTTGTGCCTCCAAGCCAGTATTTCTCAAAAACTGAGTTTTGATGTGAATTTCGTGCAAATTGCATACAAATTTTTAATTACACAGAGCTACAATTCAGTAGTACATGATCCAACTTAAAATTACCTATTAGGAAACACCCCTGCTAAAGTTACTATCATTAATCTTTGGGATCAGGAAATAGTAAGGCTAAAAAACACAACAATTCTAAGCGTGCTATACCTGCATTGCTTAAGCATGTTATCACATCTAAAAATACTACTTTAAATTAGCCATTATACATTGCGTACCGAGTGATTATTCTCAATATAAGCCAGAGGTTTCTTTTTAAAAAGTGTAACCGATTCTCATTTGAAGATCTGGGAATGGACTTAAAATATTATCTGAAGAATTACCAACCTCATACCTAAAATTTATAAGACCAAATCCGATTCCAAATCCATAATTAAAATGTTCAGATACTACTCTTCTCATTCCCCATTTCATAGTGATGCGAACGAGTTAAAAGAAAACATATCTTACAATTAGAATTTTAAGCTCTTATTTCTTACGTCATTTTCAAATTTAGCTTCAAACTATGAAACTCCACT
>JABJPZ010000172.1 GCA_018663635.1 Crocinitomicaceae bacterium | reverse complement strand
GTACTTTAAACTAACACCATAAACGAGATGTGAGTACCTTTTGTAGAGTTCGCCAACAAATCGCTTATTCCTCGTTTTTTGATATCTATATATCAAATCACGATCCGATAGGGTTACCATATTTTTAGTTTCAAACAAAGCCATATATTCCTTAACTACCTATCGGTTTTTGCTCAATGACTATTATTTACAATAAAGTAAATTAAGACAATTAAAGTTAACGTATTTATATAATCTATAGGCTTTGAATTTAAGAGTTGATACGGATTAATTTTTATATTAAAACGTAATCTTCACGCTGAATTACTGCATTATGTAAAATCAGATGTGAAGATTACTTGCTTTGTTTTACATTTAATTTCTACTGGCTTTTTTTCTAGCAATATCTCTGCGGTTTTTTTCTTGACGCCAAAGACTGAAATAACCCTGTGTTTCAATAGCAACTACTCCCCCTGTAGTATCTCCATATTTAGCAGGAATTCCACCTGTGTATACTTGAATTGATCCGTATGATCTTGCGGGCAAGTTGGCTAACGTACTTCTAAGTTTAACTCCATCAACATAATAAATGGCGGCCCCATTTCTTGATCCACGAAAATAAAGCTCTCCGTCTGCGCCCTTTTTTATTTCAGGAGACATAGATTCAATCATAGCAACAGGATCGTATCGAACAGGAATTACTTTGATTTGATCACTATCCATCCGAATTAAGGTAGGGTCGTCTTTAATGATTATTGGTGTTTTTCGCTCTGCTACAACAGCAGCAGAAATATCAATGTCATTCAGATAAGTAATGTGATCAGGAGTTACTTTCACTTTTTTGATGATAGTTGTGTCATATCCAAATCCGGTAGCATAAACTACATATGTTCCCGGGTCTAATGGTTTGAGTGTGAAATTTCCTTTGTCATCTGTTGTTGTAGTTAATTTTTTAGTGCCGGTTATGTCTACCCAGACCTCAATGTAGGGTTCTGGTTCAACTAAGTCATTGAAAACTTTTCCTTTTATTTCACCAGGTCCAGTTTGGCTGATAACTGAATTGGAAAAGAGTATTAATAGGGATAAGATAAGTTGAATAGTTGCTTTCATCATTGTTGTGTTAAATTATTGAGTTTGGAATTACTTCCGTTTACAATGATTAGATGCGAAAACATCTATTTTCCATAAAATAGATCAAAAAAATTGAAATAGGGTTCGTTATCCCTCTAATGCAACGACCTCATTTACCTCTGGTAAGTGGCTTTTCAATAGTGTTTCGATGCCACCTTTAAGAGTAGCAGTAGACGAAGGACAACCGCTGCATGCCCCTTTTAAAACTACAGTAACTTGTCCATTTTCTTCATTAAAACTTTTAAAATGTATTGCGCCACCATCCGATTCAACAGCCGGTCGAACATATTCTTCTAATAAGGTAACAATCATTTGATCCAGCTCTGTATTAATTTCGGGTTCTATAGAGATCTCAATCTTTTCACCTTTGATTTCTGATTCCATTTCTCTGGCAGACATTTGAGGTATTGACTGAACTACAACTTCATTCGTTTGCAAAAACTCGGTAATAAAACTGCGTACTTCGCTATGAATTAAGTCCCAGCTGATGGTTTCATTTTTTGTAATTGCTAAAAAATTCCTTGCAATAAAAACACCCTCAACAAAAGGAAACTGAAACAGGGCTTCCGCAATGGTCGAGGAACCTTTAGTAGAATCAATAGAGAGGTATTCAGCAACTTCACCTGTATCAATAAGCATTTTGTCGGCAACGAATTTCATAACCGCGGGATTAGGTGTCACTTCGGAATAAACAGTTACTGGTACTTTTGATTCGCTCATTGTCTCAATTTTATGCAAATTTAAGGACAAATTAAAACTTATGGCACTTATTAGAGATGTAAAAGGTAAAAGTCCTGTTTTCGGACAAAATTGTTGGTTAGCAGAAAACGCTACAGTTGTAGGTGAAGTTACTATGGGAGATGAATGCAGTGTTTGGTTTAACGCTGTGGTGAGAGGGGATGTTCACTTTATTAAGCTGGGTAATCGCGTTAATGTACAAGATGGAGCAGTAATTCATTGTACCTACCAAAAGTCACCAACTTCTATTGGTAATCAGGTTTCAATTGGGCACAACGCGATTGTGCATGGCTGCGAAATTCACGACAATGTACTTATTGGAATGGGGGCTATTGTGATGGATGATTGTATTATAGAAGAAGGGTCTATCATTGGTGCTGGTGCCGTTGTTACTCAAGGAACCCATGTTCGAGCAGGTAGTTTATATGCGGGCGTACCTGCAAAATTCATCAAATCTGTAAGTAACGAACTGCGGTCGGGAGAGATAGAAAGAATTGCAGCCAATTATACCAAATATGCAGAATGGTTCAAAGATTAATAACGTTCCGTGTTGTTCATGTCCTAAATAGTAGCTGAATTTTTGTTAAATTAATAGGAGAATGATAAACAAAGGGAAGTTAAGAGGTAAGCTATTTAGGCATTTAGATGGTTTGGTTACTGCACCAGTTCTTATCGCACTTTATGATGCGGATGTAATCAGCTACATCACGGGTAAGAAACATGTAATTCTCCAAAATCTAGTTAAGGAGTTTAATGCCAATGAAGGGTATATGAATGTTGCTTTAAGAGTCCTTTGTTCTCAAGGTCTTCTTATTCAAAAGATGACATCTAATGAGGGCGAAATTCAGTTTTCGCTAACTGCAAAAGGAGCAATTTTGTTCGCTAATGTGGAGGTATACAAAGGCGCAGTAGCGCTTATGAAAATGTCGGGAAATTTTCATCCTAGAAAATTTGAGATCGAGCCTTTTCAAGCACTTAATGTGCTATTCAATCAATTCAAAAACAAGTTTGAGTTGAACTTAATTGCATCGGAATTAGAGCGTAAAGTACAAGAAGAAATTCTTGCGCATATTGAAGGATGCCTTGTTGGACCGACACTTGTTCACCTGGGTATGGGCGGAATGTTTCATAAATATTTTATGGAGACTTCGTTTAGGCCAGATGAATTTCATGAAGATCCTGAGAGTTTTAAAAAGTTGCTTGATTTTTTAGCCTATTTAGGTTGGTTTACAGAAAAGAATGGCAATTATGAATTTACTGAAACAGGTTTGTTTTTTGCTAAAAGGGCTTCTGCATATGGAGTGACGGTTTCTTATATGCCTACTTTTCGAAATTTGGACATATTGCTTTTTGGGAATCCTGAATCGATGAGGTCTAATGAACTAAATTCAGATGAAATTCACGTTGACAGAGAAATGAATGTTTGGGGCAGCGGAGGCGCGCATTCAAATTACTTCAAAGTAGTTGATGAAATTATTTTGGAGCTTTTTAATAAACCAATCGAAGAACAACCCAAGGGAATTCTTGACATGGGGTGTGGTAATGGTGCTTTTTTAGAACACATGTTTTCGGTAATCGAAAGACAAACGCTTCGCGGTTCACTATTGGATAGTCATCCATTATTTTTAGTTGGTGCAGATTTTAATCAAGCGGCCTTGAAAGTGACCAGAAGAAATTTAATTAAAGCAGATATATGGGCAAAAATTATCTGGGGCGATATCGGTCAGCCTGATTTGCTTGCCGCCAACTTAAAAGAGAATTACAACATTGATTTAAGTGAACTTTTAAATGTCAGAACCTTTTTAGATCACAATAGGATTTGGCACGATCCAGAAAATATTGATCCGAATAGATTGAGTTTATCATCAGGTGCATTTGCTCATAGAGGACGGCGTATTGAAAATCGTTTTGTGGAGGATAATCTTTTAGAACACATGAATAAATGGGCACCTTATGTTAGAAAGTTTGGATTACTTCTTATTGAATTACATACCGTATCACCAGATATAGTTGCTCGTTCACTTGGAAAAACTGCTGCCACTGCATATGACGCGACTCATGGTTTTTCAGACCAATACATTCTTGAAATAGAGGTATTTCATAAAGTATGTGCTGAAGCTGGATTAATTTCTGATGAGAATGTGTTTACTAAATTCCCCAATTCTGAATTAGCCACAGTAAGCATTAATCTATTGAAAGGATCCTAAACGTGCTTATAAAATGAGGTGTTCTGCCTGAATTTTTTTCTGTAAGAATCGCGACGCTTTTTCAGTAAAATTAGTAGCTTCTTCAGTAGTATAGTAAGATGTATGACTAGATTTAGAAAGACGCGAATCTATTTCGGGATGTCGCGATAAATAGTCCACTAGGCTATCAGATACAATTTCACCTTGCGCAACTACTTTTATAGTTGGTCCGACAAATTCTTCAATGATGTTTTTTAGAAAAGGATAATGTGTGCACCCCAGAACAATGGTATCGATTAAATCATCCTTAGCTTTTAATTCATTTATTTTTTGTTTAATGAAATGCCTTCCAGATTCAGTGTTGTATTCATTATGCTCTACCAAGTGCACCCACATTGGACAAGCTAATTGAGAAACTTGAATTTCGGGGAAGAACTTCTTGATTTCAATCGGATAAGAGTTAGAATTGATAGTCCCTGTCGTACCAAGTATACCAATATGTTTAGATCGAGTTAAGGTGCCAATAATTTCTGCACAAGGACGAATTACTCCTAGAACACGTTTGGTTGGATCCGGCATTAGTGGTATGTCTTTCTGCTGAATATTTCTAAGTGCTTTTGCACTAGCTGTATTACAAGCTAAAATGACCAAAGGACAATCCATCGAGAAGAGCTTATTTACCGCTTCTTTAACATAAGTGTAAACTACATCAAAAGATTTAGTACCATATGGAGTTCGAGCATTGTCACCTAAATAAATAAAATCGTAATCGGGCAGCTTTTCATGCAATTCTTTAAGAATGGTTAAACCACCAAACCCAGAATCAAAAACACCAATGGGAGTACGCATATTTTTCACAGAATAAAGTTATGCAAATAAGCCAAGTCAAAAAAAAACCCCTCAGGTAAGAACTTGAGAGGTTTTAAATTCATTTTACTGATCGTTTCACTGAACGCCTAATTCCTTCTTGACTAATGGTCCAATATCGTCACCTCCAGCGCTAAATAACAAAACATTTGGGTCAAAAATGTAATTGTATTTGTTATCCCTAGCTACTTTTTCAATGGCGTCTTTTACTCTTTTTATCATCGGTTCCAACAGGTCCGATTCACGTTGCTGAATCATGTTTTGAGCATTCACTTGATATTCTTGCATCCTTTGTTGTTTCTCTTGCAATTCTTGAATTCTTGATTGCTCTATTTCTGGACTAAAAAGACCTGCGGCTTTTGCTTTTTCAAAATCTGCAACTCTTTGTTGATACATTTTTATTTGGCTTTCCATTTCTGCTTCTAATTGTGCAGCAAATTTCTTTAGGGAGTCTTCAGCAAGCTTATAATCTGGTAGCTCAGTAAGCATGCTTTGGGCATCTGCATGGCCATATTTTTGCGCATTAGCAGCAATCGCAATGCTTATCGTTGCTAAAACTAGTAGTATTCCTTTTTTCATTATGTTCAATTTAAATTCTTATTTAAGTTTATTTAGAAGAGCTGTAGCCCATTTTTTTTAATACTCTATTACTGATGTCATATTTGCTTTCTGCATAGAGAATATTAGAGGAGTTTGCCTTATCAAAAACGAAGGAATAATTTCCGTCCTTTGCGATACTTTTTATGGCTTTAAAAATTTTTTCTTGAATTGGCTGGATGAGTTCTTCACGTTTTTTAAAGAGGTCACCCTCTACACCAAACCGTTGCTTTTGTAGAGCTCTTACTTGTTTCTTCAAAAGATCCAGCTCGGCAAGTTTTGATTTTTTTGTTTCTTCCGGCAGTAAAATTTCCTCTGCTTTAAATGCCTCGGTTTTTTCTTCAATTGTAATTTTACGCAGACTTATTTCTTCTTGCCACTCCTTAGAAATGGTATTTATTTCTTCTTGTGCTTCGGCATATTCTGGCACTTGCTCTAAGATATAATTGGTGTTTACATATCCATATTTTTGGGATAATCCAACACCAGTACATCCAAGAATAATTACTAATATGATTGTTAAATGTTTCATTTCTTAATTGCCTCGCATTTCGAAATTTCGTTCGAAAATATAACTTTGATTACAGTTCTCCAAGATTCATGCCAATTGTAAAGTGAAACTGTCCTTTTCTAATCGTTTCAAGGGTCTGTTGACCGTAACCCTGAGCTCCTTTATCATATTGGTCAAAGCCCCAGCCGTAATCAAGTCCCATTAACCCGAACATGGGTAGAAATATCCTCACACCGATTCCTGCAGATCGTTTTACTTCGAAAGGATTGTATTTTTTCCATTCATTCCAAGTGTTTCCAGCTTCAGCAAAGGCTAATCCATAAATAGTAGCGTTAGGGTTTAAGGAAACTGGATAGCGCAACTCCATAGTGTATTTGCTGATTAACAATCCTCCCTGACTTGGCGATACGTTGTTGTCTCCGTATCCTCTTAATGCAATAATTTCTCTTCCGTCAAGATTGAAACCTGTAAGTCCGCTCCCCCCAAGATAAAACCGTTCGAATGGCGAAGGTCCTAAGTTTCTATTCCACTCCTGTAAAATACCGAAGCCCATTTTAGCATTTAGTACTAGTTTTCGATTTTTTGAAAGTGACGTGAAAAATGAAGAGCTGAATTTTACTTTGTTGTATTCTAACCATTTAAATTTCTGTTGATCTTCTACGTCTGAATAGTCTGTAATGCCATCGAAAAGTGAGAAGGGCAGTGGAGTAAATTTATAAGAGAGTGAAATACTAGATCCAGACCTTGGGTAAATCGGTTGGTCAATGGAACTTCTCGAAAGTGTAAAGCGAAGACTTAAATTGTTTGCAAATCCGTCAGTAAATGTAAAGACACTCCCAAAGTTTTGGAGTATGTAATATTGATAGGAAGCTTCGGTAGAAAAATTAAAATACTCATCGGGACGTTTTAGCCTAACCCCGATACCTGTAGAAACACCATACATTTTAATAAAGGATCTTCCTGGATCAGATTTTGGCAATCCATTTAGCGATTGGATTGAATGCCAGCCTGTAAAGCTAAAGCTATTCGGTTTTTTACCACCTAACCATGGCTCTGTGAAAGAGAAATTATAGGATTGAAAAAATATCCCATTGGATTGAGCTCTAATGCTCAACCTCTGGCCATCACCTGATGGGAGTGGTCTCCAATCTTTAGTAAATAGTTTGCGAAGTGAGAAGTTGTTGAATGATACACCAAGTGTCCCGACAATCCGCCCAGCACCCCATCCACCAGAAAGCTCAATTTGATCTGAGGGCCTTTCCTCTACAGTATAAGCTATGTCTACCGTTCCGTCTTGCTGATTTGGAGTGGGTTCAATACCGAGTGTTTCAGGATTGAAATAGCCCAATTGAGCCAAGAGCTGTTGTGTTCTAATCGCATCATTTCTATTAAACAAGTCACCAGGCCGAGTCTTAATTTCTCTTCTAACTACATGCTCTGAGGTCCGGTCATTTCCTTTAATAATAATTCGATTTACACGGGCTTGTTTTCCTTCATAGATTCTCATTTCCAGATCGATGCTGTCGTTCTCTACCATGGTTTCAACAGCATTGACACTAAAAAATAGATAACCATCATCCATATACAAGGAAGAAACGTCTGAGCCTGAAGGATTCATAAATAACCGTGTATCTATAACATCCTGACTATATTCATCTCCTTTTTGAATACCTAAAATCGTATCCAATTGACCATTTCTATATTTCGTATTCCCAATCCAACTAATGTTTCTGATAAAATATTTCGAACCCTCATCAATTTTTATTTTGATACTTAAGGTATTATCAGAAGACGCATATACACTATCACTTACAATTTTCGCATCACGATATGCTTGCGCATAATAATAATCAACTAGGCTTTTTTTGTCATTTTTATACTCAGTTGGAAGGTATTTGGATGCAGCAAAAAATCGATACCATTTTTTTCTTTTCGTTTTTTTCATTTTACGAAGAAGCTTAGCTGATGAAATTTCAGTTGCACCTTCAATAACGATGTCTTCGATTTTTACGCGACCACCTTTTTGAACGTCAATAATCAGTTGAATACGATCAGACAGAATTTCATCAATTTTTTTCGTTACTGTAACTTTGCAATTATAAAATCCTTTGTTGATGTAATAACTTTGAGTAACTCTTTTTATTCTATTGATTGTAGATTCATCAATGCGCATCTCTGCTCTTAGTGTAAGCCCCTCTCTAATATTGTCGACATCAGATTTACTTGGATCACCTGTAAATTTGTAGCGGCTCATCCTTTCCTTTTCTTTTAACTGAACCCTTAGCCATATATCAGACCCTATTGTCTTAACGGCGATTATTTGTATGTCGGAATAGTCTTTTAGCTTCCATATTTTTTCCAACGCCAATGAAATGTCGTCACCTGGGACTTTAATTTTTTCACCTTCTCGTAGACCGGTTAAGTTTTTAAGTAAATCGGGATCGTGTTCTCCATGACCAGGAAATTCGATGGATGCGATTGTAAAGCTTTTTGGAGAATTATAATCGAAATTAGAGCCACCCAAAGAAACTTGAGCATAGGTTTGACTTCCCCAAAGTAACACAGCGAAAACTGCTAGGCTATATAGTACGTTATTGTTCACTTGTTTTTCCAAATCTTCGTTCTCGATTTTGATAATCTAAAATAGCCTTGTAAAAATCTTCCTTTTTAAAGTCAGGCCATAAAATATCTGTGAAATAGAGTTCACTATAAGCGATTTGCCATAACATAAAATTGCTTATTCTATTTTCACCACTGGTCCTAATCATTAGTTCAGGGTCAGGTAAATTTGAGGTCGACAAATAAGAACTAATTAATTTGTCATTTATTTCTTCGACACCTAGTTTTTTTTCTTGCACGTCCAGAGCAATTTTTTTAATAGCATTGGTAAGTTCCCATTTTGAACTATAGCTCAAAGCTAAGTTTAAATTAACACCGGTATTAGCCGCTGTTTCCAAAATGCCGTTTTTTAACTCTAGTTGGCATTTATTTGGTAAACTTTCAATATTTCCTATTGCCGTTAGTTTAACTTTATTTTTTTGTAATGAATCAATTTCATTCATTATCGTAGAAACCAATAAATCCATTAATGCATTGACTTCTTGCATAGGACGGTTCCAGTTCTCTGTAGAAAATGCATATAAGGTTAGGTGTTTCACTCTTATTTCCCCAGCTGCTGTTAATGCTTCTCTTACTGCCTCAACACCGCTTGTGTGACCAAAAGTTCTCAGTTCGCCCTGTTGCTTTGCCCAACGTCCATTTCCATCCATTATAATGGCAACATGACTAGGTACCTTATCTAATTCTATTTGTTCTTTATAGCTCAACGAGTGTTCCGTGCTATCGGTGTTTTCATAAAATGACAGCGTGCGAATTTCCTAAGAAAAACTGACCTATGGAAATGGAAAGGCATTTATTTCAATAAATTGGATAAAAGTCTCACCATATGTTGGTTACCATTTTCTACAAGTCGTTGCTTTTTTTAATCGATAGGAAAGAATGGCTCCCGCAATTACATACCAGTCTTTATTGCTAGAATTTCCTCTTTGTTGTCCGACTGAGATAGCTCCATCTATGCTTTTATTGGCCATCTGGGCCGACAATGTACCATTCTCCAACGCTAGCATTTCTGGATCAACATATGTTCCACTTACGTCATCAATATAATCTGTAAAAGTCTTCCTTAGTCCATATTCGATAGATAGAGCTAATCGGTTACCTAGATTGAATTTTATACCTAGACCAAACGGAATCGATATTTGATTAAGATTATAACGTTTGTTAGAATTTTGACTAGATCCTTGTCCTTCTGTTCCCAGAGGTTGTAGCTCAATTTCAACACCATTTAAGGTGCCTTTTGGATTCATATGAAAAAAGTTAATACCGCCGAAAATGTAAGCTGTACCGTTATTCTTGTTTTTGTTTCCAAATTTTGTTCTGCCTCCAATTTCGTATTCAATAAAATTCAATTCCATAATTGGACCTGCTTCAATTATTGTTGTTTGAAAGTTTAAATTTCTATCAACATTAGATTGAATTTCAGAATCAGCATCACTTGCTTCAAGTTTCGTGTATGAAAAATGAACTCGCAATACCCAACGCTTATCTTGTAAGTTGTAACGATACAATAATCCCGGCGTGAAATGGGCTTTGTAAAATTGTTGACCGTGATTCAATTCTCCGAGGTAGTATGATCCCCCACCAAAAACACCAATTTCTTCGGATTGGGAGTTACCCAAATTCGAGAAGGCAAGAAAAATAACAATTGGTAAAAAGGGTCTCATAATTAACACAAAGTTAGTACAATTGTATGATTTTCATTAAACATAAAAACAGATTAAAAGACTAATTATTGTTTACGACATGTGGGTAGATTTTCAATTGCGCTTGTCAATCCCCCAAAGTAACTTGTTTCTAATTGTGTCAAAGAATGATTGCCATTCAAATTGAATTATATTGATTGAATAATTAGCTCTGGTCAGCGTTAAAACAGTATCATTCGTGATTGTTTCAGACCTTGAGTCTAATGTAACAAAGTATTCATTCTCTCTGCCGCCAACCTGCAATTTGATGGTGTTGGTATCATTTAAAATAAAAGGTCGAACATTTAAGTTGTGAGGAGCAATAGGTGTTACTACAAAATTATTCGAATTTGGTGCCAAAATTGGCCCCCCGCAGCTCAATGAATATGCTGTAGAACCTGTAGGTGTTGCTACAATTAAACCGTCTGCCCAATAAGCGTTCAAAAATTGATCATTAACATATGCGTTAATAGTTACCATTGAGGATGAATCTTTTTTATGAATAGAAACTTCATTCAAAGCAAAGTTTTGCCCTTCAAATAAATTTTGATTAGAGTTTAGTTCGATTAATGATCGTTTGTCAATTCGATAATCTTTTGAAAACAAGCATGAAATTGCCCTGCTAACATCTTCCTTAGAGTTATTTGCCAGGAAACCTAATCTGCCAGTATTCATACCTAAAATAGGGACTCCTTTATCCTGAATTTCTGTAATAACATCTAATATTGTACCGTCACCACCAATGGTAATTAGGGCTTCTATTTTTTCGTTAATATCATAGCCTTTCGCGTAAGTATCCGCAATAATTTTACGATTCAAAGTTTTTTCTAAGAACGTATGGAGTTTATCATATATCCAAAGAGTCGCACCTCTATTTTCCAGCTCATCAAATACCAAATTGACCATTGAAATGGACTTGTCTTCAAATTTTCTACCATAAATTGCTAAAATCATGATTTTAGATTGGTTGGGTGAAATGTAAGAAAAAACCGCTTTCTTTCTGTTTATTAATTGAGAATTCAAGTCTAAATACCGAATCGTAATAGGTTGAAAGGTCTAGTCCTATCCCAGAACTGTATAGCCATTGATTCGAAAAGGAATTAGCTTGAGCTGAAAATTGATTATCTACGTAGCCTAGGTCTGCAAAAAAGTTAAGATATAAGGCATAATAAAACGTATTAAATTTTTGGTTTTTGATTTTTTTTAAAAGTGAATTTTTCTTCTCAATTAGCTCCAGTTTAATATTTGATTTGAACATGCCGAAATGATTTCCATCCACAACGTAATATTCATATCCCCTTAAATTGTTGTCGTAACCCAAACCTTGCTGCAAAAAATAAGGAATATTATTTTGTGGTGTAAATTTTCCTTTGAAACCGATGGCACCATATACACGGTTGTGTACTTTAAGGAATTTACTTGCTGAACCTTCAAAGGTGGTTAGAAAGAGATTGTTATTTATCCCAAGTCCATGCTGTTGAATTAAAAGATCCAAATAATATCCTGTAAGAGGATAATGTTTGTAGTTTCTTTTGTCTTTCTTGAAGAGGTAGGAGAGCTCTAAATATCGAATGTTTGGTAAGGAATCTCCCAGATAATCCTGTTTTAAGGCACTTACAGGTGGGACTATGGATACATTTTTAAATGCGGCACTAATGGTGTTGGTCGTAACAATTTTGTGTCGGTGCAAAAGAGAAAATTGCAGCTGCCAATGTTCTTTTGTATTGCCACCTAAGCCCGTATAGAAAACGCGCTTATTGTTGTTTGTTCCAATTGTCACTTCGTGCTGTTGGTCATATCCACCATAAAAGGAGACACCTAATTTTCCATTAGAAGAGGCGTAAGGAATGTTATATAGCAATGCAAACCTCTTCGAATATCCCAGCTGAATGAGTCCGCCAATTCCTTGAGCTTTGCCTCCCAAGTTGTTATACATTAATACAAGCCCATAATTGAGCCTGCTAAAATCTTTTCGCTGCCACCAGGTGTTGAAATTAGGATCCGCATTTTCTACTATTGGAATAGGCCAAAAAAACCATCGTTCAGAAACCGTTATAATAAGTTCAGTTAAAGTGTCATTAATAGGGAAATTAGAGATGTCAACAGTGTTAAAGAGATCCGTATTTTGAACGTTGTTTTCTGCAGTTTCGAATTGCAGTTTCATATCCTTTTTTGGTATACGCTGGTTAATAGTTAAATCAGCAGCAATCAAAACTATGCGATCTTCCGTTTTGAAATTTCCAATAATATTTATTTCTGTAATACGGAAAAAAGAAGTGTCACGGGTTTTTTGCGCCAATGTTGCGTACGGAAGAAGCAAAAGAAAAATGGCTATTTTACTTAGAAAATGGATGGTTAGATATTCAAATATTTCATCAGTGCATCATATTTTACTTTAACATCTTCTTTAAAGCGATCTTCTGAATACGAAGCACTCACTGTATAGTCGTACCTATTAAAAGTTTGTAACACACCGCCTAGATTCTTGGTGTTTAGTTTTAAGGTAACTTCCATGAGCGTTGAGTCTATCGAAGACGTAATGTAAGAGCTTAAAATTTTCGAATCATTACTTTCAACTATTTGAGCAATTTCAGCTAGACTATAATCATTTTGTGCCATTTCGAGCACAATGATTCCTCCTGGCTCATTGATGGAGGCGGTGTTTGTAATTAATTCAATAAGGTGCGGGACGGTGATGCAACCTAAATAATTATTATCATTATCAAGAACTGGTACAAGTGTTAAATGTAAGTCTGCGATTACCTTCATCACATCGTAAATGTGCTGTTCTGCTTTAATAAATGGGACAGGCAATACCAACCCTGAATCTTCAAGTGCTATTTCTGGCTTTTCCAAATCAAAAACCATGTCGTCTGAAATTAATCCAAAATATTCATTTCCTTTTACGACAGGAATATGATTCACTCTGAATTCCTCCATCCAATGTAATGCCTTTGTGCACTTCTCCGTGCTTTTCAAAGGCGGGACTTCATCTGTTATTAAATCAAGTGCAATCATTCAGGTCACAATGTATTAATTATAACTTTGATTTTTTAAAATTGTTGCAACAATCGTGCGGAACTCGTTAGATGGCTGATAACAATCAGGAATCTATCGATAAATAACTTCAATTTAAGATGACAAGATTAAGTATAAATATTAACAAAGTAGCTACCCTGAGAAATGCTAGGGGAGGAAATGTCCCTAATGTAATCCAAGTGGCAAAAGATCTGGAACTTTATGGCGCACAAGGGATTACTGTACATCCAAGGCCAGACGAAAGACACATTAGATATGCTGACGTTAAGGAGCTTGCATCAACAGTAACAACAGAACTCAACATAGAAGGAAACCCTAAAGAGAGAAAATTTATTGATTTAGTATTGGAAACAAATCCTACACAAGTCACCTTGGTGCCAGACTCCCAAATTCAATTAACCAGTGATCATGGTTGGGACACGAAACAAAATAAAGACTATTTGCTAGAGACACTAGCGCTATTCAAAAAGCAAGGAATCCGAACCTCGATATTTGTTGATGCCGACCTAGCAATGGTAAATGGAGCTGCAGAAGCGGGGGCCGATAGAATAGAGCTTTACACTGAATCATATGCAGCTCGGTATGGTCAAGATCGTGAGCATTCAATACTTGATTTTACAGTAGCAGCGAAAAGGGCATCAGAGCTCGGTCTAGGGCTAAATGCAGGACATGATTTAGATAGAAAGAATTTAAAGTATTTCGCACAAAATATTCCCAATTTGTTAGAAGTTTCGATCGGCCATGCTTTTGTCGCGGACTCTCTGTATTTTGGACTTGAAAATACAGTCGGGTTATATTTGAGAGAATTGCGATGAAATTACATTTTAGAGAATATGGTGAAGGTCAGCCAATGGTTATATTACATGGGCTCTTTGGCTCATCAGATAATTGGCAGAGAATCGGTAAGGAATTATCCAGTCGATTTCGTGTTTTTTTGGTAGATCAAAGAAATCATGGTCATTCTCCACACAGTAATGATTTTTCCTATGAGCTCATGTCAGATGATTTGGACGAATTCTTAGAAGAGAATGATTTAGAGGACGTTATTTTAGTTGGTCATTCAATGGGTGGAAAAACGGCAATGACATATACACAGTTTGACACAAATAGGTTAGCAAAATTGGTAGTAATCGATATTGGACCAAAGCAATACCCAATGCATCATGATACTATTCTGGAAGGACTCCATTCTATTGATTTTAATGTTCAGAATACAAGAGGCAAGTGTGATGTGCAGCTGGCGAAGTACGTTTCGGACGTTGCCGTGCGTCAGTTTTTACTTAAGAATCTATATTGGATTGAAAAAGGCCAACTGGATTGGCGCATTAATTTGAATGTCCTTTCTCGAGAAATGAGCCAAGTAATTGCTGCCATCGATACCGAAGTAGTTAATTTACCTACTCTTTTCGTTCGGGGTGAGCTATCTAATTATATTCTAGAGTCGGATTTTCTTTCGATAAAACAACAATTTACAAGCGCTAGAATCGAAACAATTTCTTCTGTAGGTCACTGGGTTCACGCAGAAGCTCCACAGAAAATGTTAGCCTTAATTGGCCAATTTGCTAGCGAATAATGAATTTTATAGAATAACAAACGTTATCACTTTTAGCGGAAGCTAAATAAATGCCTGTTTTCAGTTCATCTATTTTTAATCGGAGGGTAGAGGCATTGCCGAAAGTTTTTTGTTTCAAACGTTTCCCTAAAAGATCTATAATTTCTATTTGGACTCTTTCTTTGGGAGCGGCACTTGAGAACACAATTTCTTTCGACTTCTCTGCGTAAAATAGTTTAGGAATAGAATTGACAGACCCCTCAATGTCTAGTGTAGGATCGACAACAACATCCATAATTACTGGGAGATGATCTGACATGTTGTAAAGCGCGGAAGCTATCTGGGCAGATACTACTGTATTTGATGGGCAAACATTTAAGTCTGAATTAAAACGATTCCCATCTTGTCCATATGCTTTGTAAGTCCCATCAATGTATTGCACCGAATTAGTGCCATTAATTATGTCTGAGCTTACAAAGAAGAAGTCAAAACGATCGTCTAGTCCTCCTCCCGAGCCTCCATTTATCGAGCCTGTAGCTTGTGTGTGTATAGCAGCATATGCTGCATTTACGTGCCAGCTGCCTGCGGAATTAATAGGGTCAAAAAGGTCTGTATTTCCGCCCGTTATAATTTCCTGATAAGCAGGTTCCGAAGCATCATAGATGTTAAAATCACCACCAACAAAAATATTACTCATCCCAGGGCGATTATCTAAACGCCCTTTAAGAATTTGGGCCTCTGCCAGTCTTTGAGCCTCGTTCGAAGCTCCGCTACTGGCCTTTAAATGAACAGAATAGACATTGAAATAAATGGTATCAGCGCCGGGTAAGTTGCCTTTCCAAAATAAAACGTATTCACTAATATCTCGAATAGAGGTCGCAATTTGATTTTGAGAAAACAGGCCAAACTTAGTGTGGTCATAATAGCACATATTGTCAGAGTCGCCACCATTGTAAAAGACAGCTTTACTGTAATTCGTGCGCCCACTTGCATTCATCGCATTATTAAGAATGGTATTTGCTCCGGTATTGTTTTGCAATTCATTAACAATTAGGATGTCGGGTAAAACAGCATCAATAATAATAGCTAATGTATCTGCTCTAGAGGCTGCTACGTATGGATAGTTTAAAATGTTATAGGTCATCAGTCGCACACTGTCCTGTGCAAATGAAATGGGATTGGATGAAAAAATAAATAATAGTATAAGTACTGAATACCTCATCGATTTTGCTCTTTAACAATGAATAGATATACTGGAAAATGATCTGAATAACCGCCAGTGTAGGTTCCTCCCGCATACGTTCTAAATGGATATCCTTTCCAGTTTCCAGTTTGCTGTTTGAGAAAATTTTTGCTAAACACTTTGGTTTTGTAATATTGATAATTTGTAAAATTGTTGTTCTTGGGTACGATTCCTGAGCTGAGAATCAACATGTCAAACACGTTTGGATTATCACGCCAAAAATGAGTCCCAACTCCTTGACGATGTAGGTTTTCCATCGGATTATAAAGAGTATTTAATTCTAATTCCTTCAGACTTCTTTTAGCTTCAAGTCCTTCTTTTATACTTGGGCTAAGTGGATTGTCATTCAGGTCTCCCATAAGGATGATTTTTGCATTAGGCTCGGCAGTTTGAATAGAGTCAGTAATTTTTTTAGCCATTTTAGCAGCTAATATTCGTTTGGGGCGGCTTTTCTTTTCGCCGCCTCTTCTTGAAGGCCAATGGCAGACAATAAAATGCATACGTTCACCATCTAATTCTCCACTAACTAACAATTCATCTCTAGTTGTCCATGTATCGTTCCCTGGAATCGTTACGGCATAGGTTTTTGAAGAGGTTACCTTGAAATAATTAGGATTATATATAAATCCGACATCAATGCCTCTATAATCCGGGGAATCATAATGCACGATTTTATAATTTCTCTCTGCTAATTCCCCTGTTTTCACCAAGTCTTCTAAAACCGAACGGTTTTCAATCTCACAAACTCCAAGAATTGCTAGGCCGTCTGGTGTAGCTTCTGTTCCAACCATGCCGATGACTTTCGCCATGTTACTCAATTTTTCATGATATTTTTTTGAATCCCAATTTTTGGCGCCATCAGGTGTGAAATCATCTTGCAATATGAGCTTTGGATTTGGATCAACTATAGTATCAAAAAGATTTTCTAAATTGTAAAATCCTATGGCTGCTAATTTATAGTTCTTCCCTTTATCTAGCTCAATATTTTGACCATTACAAGTGCCAATAATCAAGCAACTAAATATATAAACAAAATGATTTTTCATTTTTGACAGTGTAAATTGCCTTCGTAGCAATGATAAGAACATGCTTGCAATATTATCAAATAAAAACTTCATAGTATCTATTTTCGACTAAAATGAATTTTTCCAATAATTATGTCTTCCAGACTGCGACAGTGTAGGATAGAAGGTAGTTTATTTTGACTTATTTTAGCTCTCGAAATTAGTGTAGAAATTCTTTATAATGTTCGTTAAAATTATAGCCGTTTGTTTGTCTATGGTGGTAGTCTTTAGCTTCAACGCTCAGGAAGATACCACATCAATTAAACAAGACTCTTTAGATGGCGACCCAAATATCATTCCAGTTTTTACGGTGTCTGCAGATGAATTAGAATCAGAAAGTCAGAGCCAAGATGTTTCGGGAATTCTTCAATCTTCCAGAGACGTTTATACATCTATTGCAGGGTTCAATTTTAGTGCTGCGCGTTACAGATTTAGGGGTTATAGCTCTGAGAATACGCAATTGATGATGAATGGCATTCCTATGAATGACAGGGAATCGGGTTGGGCGATTTGGGCTTATTGGGGAGGGCTGAATGACGTTACGCGATATCCAGAAAACCGACAGGGAATTAGCTCTGCTCAAATGGGTTTCGGAAATATTGGAGGATTTTCAAATATTGATTTGCGGCCAACCAATTTAAGGAAAGGGACAAAAATTTCTTATGCGCTTACAAATCGCACCTATCGCCAACGGGCCATTATTACTCATTCTACAGGTTTGATGGACAATGGTTGGGCATTCGCCTTTTCAGGCGCATTTAGATATTCTCAAGAAGGATACGTTAGTGGAAGCTCATTCAATGGCGGTAGTTATTTCGGTTCAGCGATGAAAAAACTCAATAGTAAGCACGCTGTTACTTTAGCTGCATTTGGAGCACCAACTGTGCAGGCACGTCAGGGGATTTCAGTTCAGGAGGCTTACACGCTCACAGGAGATAACTTTTACAATCCATACTGGGGCTGGCAATCAAATGGTGATGGTACAGACAGTACAAAGCGAAATGCAAGAGTTCGAGATAATCACAAGCCACATGTGTTTTTAATGCATGATTTCAAAATTTCTAAAAAGAAAAAGCTTACCACTGTTGCTTACGGAATGTTTGGTAAAACCTCCAATTCAAACTTAAATTGGTATGAAGCTCCAGATCCGCGTCCAGATTATTACAGGTATTTACCAAGCTACAACACAATAGAGAATCCGTCGATTGCAGCGACACAAAACAATGATTGGACAACAGGAAACACTGATGTAACTCAAATTGATTGGGATGCTTTATACAACGCAAATTATAAGAATCTATATACAGTAGACGACCCCAACGGTGCTGTTGGAACTAACTTGATTGGAAACAGGTCAAAGTACATTGTGGAGGAGTATCGGCAAGACCCGAGACAATTTGGTTTAAAAGTGCTTTACAATGCAGATATTAAAGACAATTTTTATTTATCATCTGGTGCACATGTCGAAATCTATAAGAGTAAAAATTACAAGTTGATGAGTGATTTGCTTGGTGGCGAATTTTGGGTTGATGTAGATCAGTTTGCGCAACGTGATTTCTCAGACAGCCTCTCAGCTCAAAATGATTTAGGCAATTACAACAATATCATTGATAAAGGGGATGTGTTCGGGTATAATTATGACATTAACGTTCATACCTATGATGCATTTGCCAATTTAGATTGGAAATCTTCAAAATTTGACGGATTTATTGGGTTGAATCTTTCTAATACCACTTTTTGGAGAACAGGTCACATGCAAAATGGTCGTTTTCCTGATGCATCTCTTGGTGATTCTGAAAAACAAAACTTTTTTAACTACGGCGTTAAAGGTGGTTTGCTTTTTAAGTTAACAGGGAGGCATTTAATTTCAATAAACGGTGCCTATTTAACAAGAGCGCCGTTATCTAGAAATGCTTTTATCTCTCCAAAAACAAGGGATCATCTAGTAAAAAACTTGGAAAGTACTGAAGTCTTGAGTGGAGATATTAATTACACAGTGCGATATCCAAATTTAAGAGCAAGGGTAACGGCATTTTATTCTCAGATTAATAATCAAGTATGGTCAAGAAGCTTTTATCACGACGAATACAACGCATTTGTTAATTATGTAATGACTGATGTTGACCAACTTTTTATGGGCACTGAAATTGGCATTGAGTATACGTTAGCTTCTGTATGGGTATTAAGTGGTGCTTTTACAACAGGAGATTACATATATAGCAACAGACCAAAAGCAACCATTACGGCAGATAATACCCAAGAGCTAATAGCGGAAGACAGAACCATTTATCTGAAAAATTATGACATTGGTGGGATGCCGCAACTAGCCGGAACTTTTGGTTTAAAATACAATTCATCTAAATACTGGTTTGCTGGTGTTAATTGGAATTATTTTGATCGGATGAATCTGGGTCCTAATCCAGATAGAAGAACAGAGGAAGCAGTGTCTTCCTTTATTGTAACTGATCCCCAATGGGATGAAACTTTGGATATTACGGAGCTAGACGGGGGGTATACAATCAATCTATTTGGAGGCAAAAGTTGGAGATTATCTAGTGGTAAATATTTGAGACTTTTCGTCAGTGTAAGTAATATTCTTAACAACACTGATTTCAAGACTGGCGGTTACGAGCAATTAAGGTATAACCCAGGAGAAATCGGAAAATTTCCACCCAAGTACGGCTATATGTATGGCCTTACTTATTTTGGAATGGTGACGTATCAATTTTAATAGGGAATGATGAAAGTGAAAAAAATACTTTTCAGTTTGGCGATAATAGCAACCTTTTTCAGTTGTAAAAGAGAATACGACAGTCCTCCATTAAATGCCATTTCCTCAGACGGCATCATTTCTATTGTTACGCTGAGGACAATTCCGATACCGCATAAATTTTATGGGGATTCTACCATTTACGGGATTGTTACCATGGATGAGCAGACGGGGAATTTATATAAAAACATATATGTTCAAGATACAAGTGGGGCCGGAATGAATTTAAGATTGTTGTCTTCTGGAGGAGTTGTTGAAGGGGATTCTGTAAGGATAGCTTTAAAAGGAACCATACTAACGGAATTTGACGGAATGATGCAATTAGATTCTGTTGACGTAGACGTTAATATAGTCAGACAATCAACGGGTCATACTGTTGAGCCTAAAATCGTTAGTATTGGTGACATTAACAATTCCATTCAAGCTCAACTTGTTAAGTTAGAAGGAGTAGAGTTTTCGGGAATGGATGTTGGGGGAACCTGGGCTGATGGAGATAATCAAGCTTCCTTAAATCGAATTTTAGTTAATTGTTCTGGTGGTGAGGTGATTGTTAGAACAAGTGGATATGCCAATTTTGCTAATGAAATTATT
>JABJPZ010000017.1 GCA_018663635.1 Crocinitomicaceae bacterium | reverse complement strand
GACAATTCTGTTATTTCTCCTTGAGTCATAGTTTCAATCTAATTTAATGCTTGATAATCTTTTCTTACCACAAACTTCGTCTTAATCGGTAACTTTTGAGCTGCCAATCTCATCGCTTCTTTAGCTACCTCAAATGGAACCCCGTCAGCTTCAAACATTATTCTTCCAGGCTTCACAATAGCTACCCAATGGCTAGGTGCACCTTTTCCTTTACCCATTCGAACTTCAGCGGGCTTAGATGTTATCGGCTTGTCCGGAAATATTCTAATCCATACATTCCCTTGACGTTTCATGTATCTCGTTACAGCGATCCTTGCAGCCTCAATTTGTCTAGAGGTAATAAAACCTTCTTCCATCGCTTTAATTCCAAAAGATCCAAAAGCAATATGTGCCCCTCTTTGAGCATTGCCTTTGATACGGCCTTTTTGCATTTTTCGGAACTTCGTTCTCTTTGGTTGTAACATTGCTTAATCTTTAAAATCTCTTTATTCTTATTTTCTTTTTCTTTTGAAATTACCACCGCCTCTGTTGGCACCAGTTTTCGGTCCTTTCTTTTGACTAAGGCCAAGGTTTGGAGACAAGTCTCTTTTACCATAAACCTCACCTTTGCAAATCCAGACCTTAATTCCAATTTTACCGTAGGTTGTTTGAGCCTCCGCTAGAGCATAATCAATATCTGCTCTAAAAGTGTGTAGAGGTGTCCGTCCATCTTTGTACATTTCGCTACGAGCCATTTCTGCACCATTCAAACGACCGCTTATCTTAACTTTAATTCCTTCAGCACCCATTCTCATGGTTGATGCTATAGCCATTTTAATCGCTCTTCTAAAAGAAATTCTAGCTTCGATTTGACGCGCTATAGAATCTCCAACTAATGTCGCATCCAATTCTGGCCTCTTTACTTCAAAGATGTTTATTTGAACCTCTTTATTAGTTACCTTTTTAAGCTCTTCCTTTAGTTTATCAACTTCCTGTCCACCTTTGCCAATAATAACACCTGGTCTGGCTGTATTTACAGTTACAGTTACTAATTTCAGCGTTCTTTCAATAATTACTTTTGAAATACTAGCTTTTCTCAAACGAGCAGTTAGGTATTTTCTGATTTTGTCGTCTTCAACGATTTTGTCAGCGTAATTTCTTCCACCGTACCAATTAGAGTCCCAACCTTTGATGTAACCTAATCTATTTCCTATTGGATTTGTCTTCTGTCCCATTTAAATCTTATTTAGCACTATCCACTATTAGTGTTACGTGATTTGATCTTTTTCTAATTCGATGTGCTCTACCCTGCGGAGCTGGTTGTATTCTTTTCAGCATTCTAGCGCTATCAACGTAAACATCCCGAACAATTAAGTTTGCGGAATCCAATGATTGATCTTCATTTTTTTGCTCCCAGTTATTAATTGCTGAAAGCAATAACTTCTCGAGTCTTTTAGAGGCTTCTTTTGGATTATATTTTAGAATATGAAGCGCTTTATTCACTTCTACACCCCTAATAATATCTGCAACCAATCTCATTTTTCTCGGTGAAGTTGGACAATTGTTCAACTTCGCGATGCTTTCAGTCTTTCTAGACTCTGCTATTGCTTCTGCTGTATTTCTTTTTCTAGAACCCATTGTTCAATTCGTATAATGTTATCTTCTTTTATCTTTCTTTCCACCATGCCCTCTAAAATTCCGAGTTGGTGCAAATTCACCTAATTTATGACCTACCATATTTTCAGTAACATAAACCGGTATAAATTTCATTCCGTTATGCACCGCAATTGTTAACCCAACAAAATCAGGAGAAATTGTAGATGCTCTCGACCATGTTTTAATAACAGATTTTTTTCCTGAATCCTGAGCCTCAAGTACTCTGCTATTCAACTTATAATGAATAAACGGTGGTTTTTTTAATGATCTACTCATGGCCTAACTTATTTTTTTCTTCTTTCAATTATAAACTTATTCGAAGCCTTCTTTTTAGCTCTGGTTTTATAACCTTTTGCTGGAAGACCTGTTCTTGATCTTGGGTGTCCTCCTGAAGACTTACCTTCACCACCACCCATTGGATGATCAACCGGATTCATTGCTACACCTCTAACTCGTGGTCTTTTGCCTAACCATCTGCTTCTACCAGCTTTACCAGAAACCTGTAAGCTATGCTCAGAATTTCCAACAGAACCAATAGTTGCCATGCACGTAGTAAGCACCATTCTGGTTTCACCGGAAGGCAACTTAATGATTGCATATTTACCGTCCCTAGCACTTAATTGTGCAAATGACCCTGCAGACCTTGCCAATACCGCACCACGATTCGGTGTTAATTCAATGTTATGAATAATTGTACCTAATGGAATTTCGCTTAAATAGAGAGCATTACCAACATCTGGAGATACTCCTTGCCCCGAAATAACGGTTTGTCCAACGACTAAACCTTCAGGAGCAATAATGTACTTTTTTTCTCCGTCTTTATACTCCAATAGTGCAATTCTTGCAGTTCTATTTGGATCGTACTCTATGGTTTTCACCGTGGCAGGCACTCCAAATTTATTCCTTTTGAACTCAATAATTCTGTATCTTCTTTTGTGACCACCGCCTTTTTGACGCATAGTCATCTTACCCGTATTGTTTCTTCCGCCTGATTTCTTCATTGGAGCTAACAAGCTCTTCTCTGGCTTAGACGCAGTAATCGTTTCAAAATCATTAATGATTTTGTGACGCTGTCCCGGTGTAATTGGTTTTAACTTTCTAACTCCCATTTCTCAACTTGTTAAATAGCACTATAAAAGTCAATTTCATCACCAGCTGCTAATGTGACTATTGCCTTTTTATAGGTTTTATTTCTTTCGTAACTAATACCTTTTGTGGTATTTTTCATTTTCTTTTTTCCACCACCGTATCTCATGGTGTTCACTGCCTCCACTTCCACCTTGTACATCTCGGCTACAGCTTTTGCAATTTCAATCTTATTTGCACTGTCTTCTACTATGAAAGAGTACTGATTTCTTCTCTCCTGAAGCATGTGTGCTTTTTCTGACTGGGCTATTGGTTTAACTATGATGCTCATTGTTCTTAGCTAAAAAGTTTTTCAATTTTATCTACCGCACCTTCAGAAATAATCAGCTTCTTACAATTCAATACATCGTATGTATTAACCTGAGACGCTTCCAACACCTTAGTGTTTTTTACATTTCTGGATGACAAATAAACGTTCGTGTTATTTTCAGGTACTACCAATAAAGTCTTTACATCTCCAACCTTGAGATTGTTCAATACTGATGTGTACTCCTTTGTTTTAGGTGAATCCAATTGGATATCCTCTAATATTAGTATCGCGTCTTCTTTGGCCTTGTATGACAGTGCCGACATTCGAGCTAATTTTCTTTGTTTCTTATTCAGCTTGAAAGAATAAATTCTTGGTCTAGGACCAAACACTGTTCCTCCCCCTCTGAACAAAGGATTTTTGATGCTTCCGGCACGAGCTGTTCCCGTTCCTTTTTGCTTCTTAATTTTTTTAGTACTTCCAGCAACATCAGCTCTTTCTCTAGCCATGTGAGTACCTTGCCTTTTATTGGCCATAATCAACTTAACATCTAAGTAAATAGCATGATCGTTTGGCTCAATACCAAATATTGAATCACTTAATTTTACTTTTTTGCTAGTCGCTTTTCCTTGCGTATTGTATACTGCTAATTCCATTACTTCTCAAGTATTACATATGAACCCTTTGGTCCAGGGACAGAGCCTTTAACAACCAAAACATTCTTATCAGTCAGTACTTTTAAAACCTGAAGATTTTGTACTTTAACTCGTTCATTTCCCATCTGACCAGCCATCTTCATACCTTTGAAAACTCTCGCCGGATATGATGCTGCACCGATCGAACCCGGAGCTCTTAGTCTATTATGCTGTCCGTGTGTTGCATCACCAACACCTCTAAAATTGTGTCGCTTTACAACTCCTTGAAAGCCTTTTCCTTTAGAAGTACCTACAACGTCAACAAATTCGCCCTCCTGAAAAAGTTCTGCGTTCACTTCATCTCCAAGATTCAACTCTTCAAAATCAGCAAATTCTATTAATTTCGACTTAGGAGATGTACCTGCTTTTTTGAAGTGTCCTTTAAGGGCATTAGGAGTATTTTTCTCCTTTCGCTCACCATAACCTAATTGTACTGCAGAGTATCCGTCTTTTTCAACGGTTTTCACTTGCGTAACAACACAAGGACCACATTCTATTAGCGTGCATGGCAAGTTTTTACCCTCGGCACTATAAATGCTAGTCATCCCTAATTTCTTTCCAATCAATCCTGGCATCTCTAACCTAATTTAATTATCAAACTTTAATTTCAACATCTACACCACTTGGCAACTCAAGCTTCATTAAAGCATCAACCGTCTTAGAAGAAGATGAATATATATCCATCAGTCTTTTATAAGAACAAAGTTGAAACTGCTCTCGCGATTTCTTGTTCACGTGTGGAGATCTGAGCACTGTATAAATCCTCTTGTGTGTTGGCAATGGAATAGGTCCATTAACAACTGCTCCTGTATTTTTCACCGTCTTTACAATCTTTTCAGCTGATTTATCAACTAAGTTGTGATCGTAGGACTTAAGCTTTATTCTAATTTTCTGAGCCATTTACAATTATCTTTTATATTATGCTACTACTTTACCTTTAACTTTAGCAATTACTTCTTCAGAAACACTTTTTGGAGTTTCTTCAAAGTGATCAAATTCCATCGTTGACGTTGCTCTACCCGATGAGATAGTTCTCAATTGAGTTACATAACCAAACATCTCTGATAGAGGTACAAAAGCTTTAACCACTTTTGACCCTGCCCGGTCATCCATTCCATTGATAATTCCTCTTCTACGGTTCAAGTCACCGACAATGTCACCCATATTTTCTTCTGGAGTTAAAACTTCTAACTTCATAATTGGCTCTAACAATACAGCTCCCGCTTTTGGAACGGCATTCCTATATGCCATTTTTGCAGCCAATTCAAAAGACAAAGCATCTGAATCGACAGCGTGAAAAGAACCATCAGTTAAAGTAACTTTCATAGCATCCATCTGGAACCCTGCAAGTACACCGTTTTTCATTGCCTCCTTGAAGCCCTTCTCCACAGAAGGAATAAATTCTCTTGGTACATTCCCTCCTTTTATAGAGTTAACAAACTCAAGGCCTTCTTTCCCCTGTTCCGCAGCTTCAATTGTGATTACAATATCCGCGAACTTACCTCTACCACCAGATTGTTTCTTATAAATCTCTCTATGCTCTACAGTTCCTGTAATCGCTTCTTTATAAGAAACCTGAGGAGCACCTTGGTTACACTCCACTTTAAATTCTCTTCTCATCCTGTCAAGAATGATATCTAGGTGAAGTTCTCCCATTCCAGAAATAACTGTCTGACCAGTTTCTTCATCTGTCTTTACTTGAAAAGTAGGATCTTCTTCCGTCAGCTTACCTAATGCAATTCCCATCTTATCGATGTCTGCCTGAGTTTTAGGTTCAACAGCAATTCCAATTACAGGTTCTGGAAAATCCATAGATTCGAGAACAATTGGATGCTTCTCATCACAAAGCGTATCTCCTGTTTTAATATTTTTAAATCCAACTAATGCTGCGATATCTCCACACGCCAATTCATCAATTTGACTTTGCTTATTCGCATGCATTTGATAAATTCTAGAAATTCTTTCCTTTTTCCCAGTTCTCGTGTTTAGAACGTAAGAACCTGAAGGAAGTGTTCCTGAATAAGCTCTCGTAAAACAAAGACGACCTACAAACGGGTCAGTAGCAATTTTAAATGCTAATGCTGCAAACGGCTCTTCCACACTTGGATTTCTGGTCGTTTCCTCTTCTGAAAATGGCACTGTACCTACAATACCTTTAGTATCTAAGGGCGATGGAAGAATTTCCATTACCATATCAAGCATTGCCTGAACACCTTTGTTTTTAAACGCTGAACCACACATCATTGGTACTACTTTACCAGCGATAGTTGCCTCTCTTAAAGCATCCAAAATCTCTCTCTCCGTTAAAGACTCTGAATCCTCGAAATATTTCTCCATTAAATTATCATCAAACTCAGCAACAGCCTCCAACAGCTCCTCTCTCAATTTAGTTGCTTCCTCCATGATATCCTCAGGAATCTCAATTTCCTGAAATGTCATTCCTTGATCAGCTTCATTCCAAGTGATTCCTTTAAAATTGATTAAATCAACCACGCCTCGAAAATCATCTTCAGCTCCAATATTGATTTGGAGAGGAAGAGCATGTGAACCCAGCATTTCCTTAACCTGCTTACACACATTTAGGAAGTCAGCTCCTTGCCTATCCATTTTGTTAACAAATCCAATTCTTGGAACATTATAGTTATTGGCTAATCTCCAATTTGTTTCAGATTGAGGCTCAACTCCGTCAACAGCACTGAAAAGAAAAACCAAACCGTCAAGAACACGAAGAGATCTATTTACTTCTACCGTAAAATCTACGTGACCAGGAGTATCTATAATATTAACATGGTACGACTGATTTCTATAATTCCAGTTTAGGGTAGTAGCTGCAGAAGTAATTGTGATACCTCTTTCCTGCTCCTGCTCCATCCAATCCATTGTTGCAGCTCCATCGTGAACCTCACCAATTTTGTGACTTACGCCTCCGTAATACAAAATTCTTTCAGTCGTAGTGGTTTTTCCGGCATCAATGTGCGCCGCTATACCAATATTCCTCGTGAACTTTAAATCTCTAGCCATTTCTATTGTTTAATCTGTATGCTTAAAATCTAAAATGTGAGAACGCCTTATTGGCCTCAGCCATTCTATGCGTATCCTCTTTTTTCTTGTAAGCAGCTCCCTCTTCTTTGGCAGCAGCAATTATTTCATAAGCCAATTTTTGACTCATTGTTTTTTCATTCCTTTTTCTTGAAAAGCCTATTAGCCACTTCATTGCTAAAGATTCTTTTCTACTATCCCTAACAGGTGTTGGAATTTGAAACGTTGCTCCGCCAACTCGTCTACTTTTAACTTCAACTCCTGGCGTAATATTAGCAATCGCTTTCTTCCAAACATCCAAACCGTTATCTTCTGATTTTTCATCTACGATACTTATCGCATCATAGAATATATCATAAGCCAAACTTTTTTTACCGTCAAGCATTAGGTTATTCACAAACTTGGTAACAACTACATCACCAAACTTTGGGTCTGGTATTAGAATGTGCTTTTTCGCTTTTCTTCTTCTCATGACTACTAATCTTGACTAATTATTTTTTTGGTTTTTTAGCACCGTATTTAGATCGTCTCTGTGTTCTTCCTTCTACACCCGCCGTATCAAGAGCTCCTCTTACAATATGGTAACGAACACCTGGCAAATCTTTTACTCTACCTCCTCTTACCAACACAATACTGTGTTCTTGAAGGTTGTGGCCTTCACCACCGATATACGCGTTAACTTCTTTACCATTGGTTAACCTAACCCTGGCCACTTTTCTCATTGCAGAATTTGGCTTTTTTGGTGTAGTCGTATAAACCCTAATACAAACTCCTCTTCTTTGAGGGCAAGAATCAAGTGCAGCAGACTTACTGACCTTCACTTTTGAATGTCTGCCTTTTCTTACTAATTGCTGAATTGTTGGCATATTTTACTGTGCTTTATATAATATAATTTCCCCCTTAGTATCTTTTAAGGGGGTGCAAAGTTACAAGAATATCTTAATTATACAACCGAGCACAATATTTTTTTCGATAGATGTCGAGCACAAAAAAAGGCCCTTGTTAATTACAACATATACAAGAGCCTCGAAATATGATTTTTTTATGATTTTACCTTTCTAAAGTAATGCTTCCGTTATAAATAATTTGTTGCCCACTAAACGTAACGACGGTGAACACATAATAATAGGTTCCCGCAGGGCAAATTTCACCCGCATTATTTCTGCCATCCCAAGCTGAAATCTCTTGGTCCCATGAAAATATCAATTCCCCCCACCGGTTGTAAATAAGACCTTGCTGTTCATCAACACCCGTCCTACTAAAAACTAATATATCGTTAATACCATCTCCATTTGGCGTAAAAACATTCGGTATTAATTCTGCTATTGGGCACTCCGAAATATCAATTATTACTGATGATGCAGGACCGACACATCCATTTGAAGTTTCATTTACGTAATAAATGACGGTTCCTAAAGTTCCTGCTGGAACAAAACTTGGCCCGGAACCTAGCACAGTTGTAAGCGAAGAGTGGTCATACCAATTCAAAGTACCACCAAATCCACTAATTGCAGTTAAAGATGCTATAAGGTCTCCTTCACAATAACTAGAATCATTACCTGAAATCGGTGCGATTGGCGTAGGGGGATCTGTCAAGGTGATTATTGTAACAGATGTGCCCGTACATCCCGAAAGATTAACACTCCAGTTGTCGTAATTCCCCGCATCCAGTCCGCTGATTACTATCTCGCCTAATGGATCTGCAACTAAACCAGCAGAAGCGACAGGAGTTCCATCGTCATCGTAACCTAAATCATAGGTTGAGCCCGCTACTAATCCACTTATTGTTATTGAACCATCTGAACCACCGCAACTACTCGGATCAAGAGTTAATGCTACTGTAAAGGTTGGAGCCG
>JABJPZ010000003.1 GCA_018663635.1 Crocinitomicaceae bacterium | reverse complement strand
GTGTCTGGATTAAGCAATAAAATATACTCGCCTTTGGCTATCTGAATAGCTTGGTTATTTGCTTTTGAGAATCCGGTGTTTTTTTTGTTTTCAATTAGCTTAACGAATGGAAATTTTGAACGAACCATCTCTACAGATGAATCGATAGAATTATTATCTACAACGATGATTTCACCTTCAATTGTACTCAGCGATTTGGTAACTGCATTAATGCACTGCTCTAAGAAGTACTCTACATTATAGTTGACTATGATGACTGAGAGCTTCAATTTATTTATTAATCGAGATTTCGAACGGTGTCCTATTTATAATACTGCGACCTAGAGTCAGTTCATCGGCATAATGCAACTCGTCACCAACTGAAATACCTCTACTCAAGGTTGACAGCTTAACAGCTGATGGCGCCAATTTTCTATACAAATAAAAATTAGTTGTATCTCCCTCCATGGTAGTGCTCAGCGCTAAAATAATTTCTTTTACTGAATCTTTTTCAGCACGATTTATTAATGTATCTATAGTTAAATTGCTAGGCCCGATACCGTCCATAGGTGAAATTACTCCTCCTAACACGTGATAAAGACCGTTATATTGTTGGGTGTTTTCTATTGCTAAAACGTCTCTCATGTCTTCCACAACACAAATCAAAGAAGAATCTCTTTTTTGATTGGAGCAAATAGAACAAATTTGTTGATCGGAAATGTTATGACAGATGGAACAAGAATTAACGTGCTCTTTAAGGTTTACTATAGATTGGGTGAATTTCTTTACTTCTTCAGGGTCTCTTTTCAGTAAGTTTAGTGCAAGCCTAAGTGCTGTTCTTTTGCCGATTCCGGGCAAAGACGAAAGCTGGTCTACTGCCTGTTCGATATATTTGGAAGAAAAATTCACGGTATAAAATTAACGAAATATCAGTGCATCTTAATAATAGATTCGAGCTTCGTCTTTATTTCGTTCAATGCCAGCTCTATTTCGTAAATATGTGTTCGAAAAGATAAAATGGCAATCCTAAGACAAATCTCATCGTCTATATTAGTAGAGGACAGGAATACCTTGCCTTCTTTATGTATTTCTTCAGTTAGCTTCTTGTTGATTTGGTTGTTCCGTTGTTTCGAGAACGAATTATTTTCATATCGATAGGCAAAAATAGTAAGCTCCGGTTCATTTACAATTCTAATGTTAGGAATGGCGACCAGCGCTTCTCGGAAGTATTTGGTTAGTAATATTTTTTCTCTTAATGCTGATTTGAAGGGTTTTAGACCATGAATTTGCAGTGGTAACCACATCCTTAAACCTCTAAAATGTTTGGTTAATTCAGGTGACAATTCTGCAGGGCTTAATTCATTGCGATTCTCAATAGCATCTTGCATGTAATCTGCTTCATAAAATTGCGATTTTAATAAATGATTTACATTTTTTACTATTGCTATACCTAGGCCGTATGGTAGAAATAAACTTTTGTGGGGATCAATAACAACAGAATCGGCTCTTTCAATTCCTTTGAATTTGAATTTCTCTTCTTCGAGCAGACAGAAAAGACCTCCGTACGCTCCATCCACATGAAACCAAAGCTCGTGTTTATCGCAGATGTCAGCAATTCTATCTAATGGGTCTATTACACCGCAATTAGTTGTGCCTGCAGACGCTATTACCAAAAAGGGCGAAAGGCCATTTTTTACATCCTGCTCAATTTGATCGGCTAATTTATTGGTATCTATTTTATAATTACCGTCGAGCTCAATGTTCCTATAAACACATTCTTTTAATCCCGTGATTCGTATCGATTTGTCGATACAATGATGCATGTGTTTTGAACCGTAAATGACTGTTTTGTGATAATTACGCCCCATAATACCATGTGCATCTCTTCCGGCTGTAATTGCAATCAGATTAGCAATAGAACCGCCGCTTGCTAAATTTCCTCCATAATTCCCTGTGTAACCAATTGCCTTAGCACAAAGTTGAATCATTTGGTTTTCAATTCGGACAGCTCCTGGACCAGCAAAGAAAACGCCCGCATATTTATTGGTGATAGCTGCGAGATAATCACCCGCTGCTGCTGTTGGTACACCACCTCCGGGAACATACCCTAAGTGTCTTCCTGATGCGGCATTTAATCCTGGTTGATCAACTGATTGTTCAAAAACTCTGATAATTTCATCTAACGGGTAGCCATCATCAGTTATTGGGTAATTGTAAAAATTTTCTGCTTGATTATGCGAAGCAATAAATCCGTCTCTACTTGGTAAGCTTTGAATGAACCGTTCACAATAATCCTGAATGTAATTTTGGATGTTATTCCGGGTTTGGGGCGTTCCTTCAAGTATTAATACATCCGCCTGGAGCTTCTCAATTTCTTTCAGTAAAGACTTGCTTTGCATAATTCGATGTTAATAGTATTCAAATTCGGTTCATTATCAAAATGATTTAATTGTTTTATTTGCTAAATGTCTGCAACAGTAATGCTCTTAATAATCATAGGTTATTTCGTCGTGCTTATGACGGTGAGTTTGCTCACAAGTAGGGGGGCAGATAATGAATCATTTTTTATAGGTAACAGAAAGTCGCCTTGGTATTTAGTCGCATTTGGTATGATAGGAGCGTCTTTATCAGGAATTACTTTTGTTTCGGTAACCGGACAGCCAGATGGAAAATCCTTTGGATATATGCAAATGGTGTTCGGATATATAATTGGTTATCTGCTTATTGCCTATGTATTATTACCAATTTATTATAAATGGAATTACACCTCGATATACACGTATTTAAAAGACCGATTCGGTATTGTAAGCTATAAGACAGGTGCTTCTTTTTTCCTTGTTTCCAGAATTGCCGGTGCATCCGTGCGGCTGCTGCTCGTAGCTGTTATTATGCATGAATTTATTTTCAAGGCTTTCGAAGTACCTTTTTGGCTTACAGTAACTATTTCTGTTTTGTTCATTTGGTTATATACATTTAAAGGAGGAATAAAGACCATTGTATGGACAGATACTTTGCAAACACTTTTTATGCTATTGGCTGCTGTAGTAACGTTTGTTTTTATCTCTGATTATTTCAATTTAAGTATCGGTGAGTTATCTGCAAAAATATTCGAACAGGAGCATTCTCAGATTTTCTTTAACGATTGGTTGCCCGCAAATAATTGGCTCAAACAACTTTTAGCTGGTGCGGTTGTTGCCTTTTGTATGACTGGATTAGATCAGGATATGATGCAAAAGAATTTGTCTTGTAAAGATTTAAAATCGGCTCAAAAAAACATGATTTCATTTTCGGTAGTATTGGTTTTTGCCAATTTGCTTTTTTTGATGCTTGGTTCTGCATTGCTCATGTATGCGCAAAATTCAGGTATTGAATTGCCCCGAACAGCCGGTGTTGTAAACGCGGATGAATTGTACCCAACAATTGCCTTAAACTCAGACTCAGGTCTAGGGGTCGGTGTCGCAGTATTGTTTGTACTTGGATTAGTGGCAGCTGCTTATTCAAGTGCGGATTCTGCACTAACTTCATTAACTACCTCTTTTTGTGTGGATTTTCTAAATATAAAAGAGAAAGAGAATGCTTCAAAAAAGCGAATAAGACTTTATGTTCATATTATTATGTCTCTAATCTTAATTATTGTGGCCCTTGTTTTAAGTACAGTTTTGGATAAGAGCGCTTTGTATAAAATTTTCTTTTTGGCATCGTTGACTTACGGACCGCTTCTTGGAATGTTTTCTTTTGGAATCATTACTAAGCGTCAAGTAAAAGACAAATTTGTGCCCTTAGTATGTCTGGTCGCACCTATATTGTGTTGGCTTCTTTCTTATTTTTCTGATCGTATTTTGGGTTCGTTTGCCTTGGGATCAGAGCTGCTTTTAATCAATGGAATATTGGTCTTTTTTGGCTTGCTGATGATATCCGAAAAATCAGTGAATACAGCATCTGTTTAAACAATAACTTATTTTATTAGCCTAATATTCTAGTCTCGAGGTGCTCTTTTTGTTCGGAGAACTCGATTTTCATTAAGCCGTCCCGATCAACTTCAGTCAGCCGAACATCCGCTGTTTGATTAATCATCAAAGAATTGAAAGGAGATTTAACTTTTACATAATTAGAAGTGAAGCCGAACATCATTCCATTTTCTTCTGAGCCTTCAAAAAGTACCACTTCATGCTGTTGTTGATTCTTTTCATAAAAAGCTCTTTTAAGCTTTGCAGAAAGCAATCTTAGAATTTTACTTCTTTCTTTTCGTTTTATGATTGGCACCGAACCTGCCATTCTAACTGCAGTCGTATTATTCCTTTCTGAATAGGTAAATACATGGAGGTAGGCAGGCTCCATTTCTTTAATGAACTCCACGGTCTTTAAAAACGCTGAATCTGTTTCGCCGGGATATCCTACAATAACATCCATTCCAATGCAACAATCGGGCATCAGCATTTTGATTTTTGATATCCTGTTTCGATAAAGCGCTGTTCCATATCTTCTTCTCATAGACTGCAGCAACTCGTCTGATCCGCTTTGAAGTGGTATATGAAAGTGAGGCACAAATTTATCAGACTTGGCAACGAATTCTATTATTGAATCAGTGAGTAAATTGGGCTCAATAGACGAAATCCGATATCTTTCAATATCAACTATTGAGTCTAGCTCTTTAATAAGTCCCAGGAAGTTTTCATTTTTTTCTTTACCAAAATCTCCAATGTTTACTCCGGTCAACACGACTTCTTTTGCGCCAATTTTCGCAACAGCTTTCGCCTCTATCATGGTTTTTTCTATGCTGGCGCTTCTGCTTCTTCCTCTTGCTAATGGTATGGTGCAAAATGAACAGAAGTAATCGCAACCATCCTGTACTTTAAGGAAAGTTCTTGTTCTATCACCTGAACTATATGATGGGTGAAATTCTTTTGTTTCTTTAATGGGCTCGTAAATGGCTACCGCATGTTCTTTTTTATCGATTGATTCTAAGTGCTCTAAAATGTTGAATTTTTCGTTAGCACCTAGAACAAGATCAACACCGGGTATTGACGCAATTTCTTTTGGTTTTAATTGTGCGTAACAGCCAATAATAATAATGAATGCTTTTGGATTGATGTTAAGCGCCTTTCTTGCAAGTTGTCGGCATTTCTTATCTGCATTATCTGTTACTGAACAGGTATTAATAACGAAGATATCAGGAATGTCTTCAAAGCTTACTTTAGCATATCCAGCACTTTCAAAATCCCTAGCAATAGCAGATGATTCTGAAAAATTCAGCTTACATCCCAATGTATGAAAGGCTACTTTTTTGTACTGACTCATTTCTCTGCAAAAGTAATGTATTTATACATTTTTGTAGTAATAACGAGTGTAGATGTGGAAAATTCTGTGAGTAACATACTTTGGGCTATTGAGATATGAGATAATAAAGAAGTTATTTTGGTTTAAAATAGTAATTATGCGAGTTTTTTGGCTTCTTCTAATAGGTGTATTTGTGCACTCCTGCGGTAGTATAGACGAAGAAGATATTAATGCGAACAAAACAGTTTTTCGTTACAATGAGGCAGCTGGAATCTCTAAGCTTGATCCTGCTAGAACGACTAGTTTTGAAGATATAATTGCTATTGGACACGTGTTTGAAGGTTTAGTTGCATTGAATGAAGAGATGATTGTAGTTCCTTCCATCGCTTCTGATTGGGATATTTCTGAGGATGGTAGAAAATATACTTTTTACTTGCGAAATGACGTGTATTTTCATGATGACAAATGTTTCGCGGCTTCTGAGGGAAGACGAGTTGTTGCGAGCGACTTTGAATATAGTTTTTTTAGAATTGTGGACCCATCAGAGCCGTCGCCAGGTAAATACATTTTCGATAATGCTGATAAGAGCGAGGAAAGTAATTATATTGGTTTTAAGGCTATCGATGACAGAACTTTTTGTATTTATTTAAAGAGACCTCAACCTTCTTTTCTTAATATGCTGTGTTTAAAGCATTGTTCGGTTGTTCCCCATGAGGCAATAGATTTGTATGGGGAAGATTTTAGAGCTAATCCAGTGGGGACAGGGCCATTCAAGTTTGCTTTTTGGAATGAAGATGTAAAGCTGGTTCTTCTTAAAAATGACGAATACTGGGACAGGAGTGAAAATGGAGATACGTTACCGTATTTAGATGCGATTACAATTACTTTTTTACCAGACAGGCATCAAGAATACATGCAATTTAAATTAGGAAAGTACGAAATGATTTCCGGTTTAGACCAAAGCTTTCAGGAGACATTACTTACTGATTTTGGCGAATTAAAAGAGTCTCTAGATAGCACGATGACATTTACAAAGCTTCCCTGGCTAAAAACAGATTACTTAGGATTCTTGGTAGATACAACCAAGAAGGTCGCAAAAAACAGTCCTTTAAGTAATCGCTTAGTTAGACAAGCAGTTAATTATGCCTTAGATCGAGATGAACTGGTTACTTATATGCGCAAGAATATTGGAAAAGGGGCTAGCAGAGGCTTTTTACCTAGAGGAATGCCAGGGTTTGATCAATTGACTGTTGCGCGAAATGAGTTCGACCCGGAAAAGTCCAGAGAGTTATTAAGAAAAGCGGGGTATGCCGGCGAGCCCATAAAACTGATAGTTGCCAATCAGTATAAGCAAATGTGTAACTACATTCAGCGTAAATTAAAAGAGGTGGGTTTAGATGTGCAAGTTGATGCGGTGTCGAAATCTGTTCATCGAAAAGACATGGCCACTTTTCAAGCTAATTTTTTCCTTAAAAATTGGACGGCTGATTATCCCGACCCTACTAACTTTTACCAGCTTTTCTACAGTAATAATTTTGCTCCAGAAAACGGGCCAAATTATACGCATTTTAACAACAAGAAATACGATCAATGTTTTGAACGTTTATTGGAAGAGACCAACGATTCTGTTAAATGGTCTTTGTGTAATCAGCTGGAAGCCATTTTGGTAGAAGATGCCCCTATAATCCCATTATTTTATGATGAGACTGTGCGTTTTTTCTCTCCGCGCGTTACAGGAATCAAGGCCAATTCTATGAATCAATTGGATTTATCTGAAGTTAAAATGAACAACTAATATTCAATAACGGTACTGATTGCTCTGTGATCAGATAATTGTTCTTTATGCGTTCTAAATTTAAAGGAATTAAAGTCCTTAGAATGCAGAATATAATCAATTCTTATCATTGGAAATGAACAGTAGGTTCCAGCCGTTCCATTAGCACTCAATGTAAAGGCATCACTGAAATTTTTTGTGAGGCACTTGTAATTGTAGGAAACGGGGGTGTCATTAAAATCACCACACAGAACCAGTGGATGAGGTGAGTTGTTGGCGTGTTTTAATAGTAAATGAGTTTGAACCGATCT
>JABJPZ010000171.1 GCA_018663635.1 Crocinitomicaceae bacterium | reverse complement strand
ATTGGAAGTTGCATCAGAACCAAAAACGGTGGCATTTTCCGGTCCTGTAGCCGTTGAAAGAGTTCCACCTGAGTTAACCGTCCAGTCCGAACTCCAGGTCGACCCACTTTCAAAATTTAAGGAAAAGGGCAACGACGCACACAAAACATCTGTAGCAATCACCCTCAAATTAGGACTAAACTCGTAAACATATACGGCAGAAGGAGGGCCTTGCGGATCAGGATTGAATCCATCATTAAAATAAGTAAGAGATTTTGAAGCGCCAGCAGCGTGACAATAAAAATCATTTGTAGAGCTCCCATAGTTCGGAGCATCTTCATCGGTAGCAATAACGATATTACTAAAACCATCCCAAACAAATGGATTATCCGCCGTGATTCTAACGTCAGACACCCCATTTGGAGAGACTCCCGGACTAACGGCTGGTGTAGTTGACAAAGCAAAATCTTGCAACAAACCGAAATCAATCCAATCATCTGCTCCAGTAAATGTACTTTTCGCAGTTAGTCCCAGATAAACATCCCAAGTATCTGAATTTGTTAGCGCTGGACTGGAATACTCATATATAAGTGCTAAAATAACCGAGCCACTCTGCAATCCGGCAGCAGTAAGATCAGCGGCATCAATAATGGTTTGTGTATAGGAATATCCATAGAAGGGCTCTACAGGTATACTTTTATTTACGTCAGTATCGGCAGCACCAATTTGAACCGTAGTTTGACCAAATGTTAATATGGATTGTATTAAAAATGTTGTCGTACATAGACAACGCATTGCACCTTTGAGTGCACAGGTAGTAGTTTTCATTTTAGATGGCGTTAAAGGCGTAATAGAAATTAAGAGGCACAAGGAAATTACAAAAAAATCAAATAGAATCACACCTTTCTGTTCCAAAATACTTTATAATAGTCTAAAAATGACATAATATGTCATATATGGAGAGGGTTCCTATAACGAGGACTGATTCCAAAATGAACAATGTGGTAAGTCAGGTAAACTTAAAATCACAAAACCAGCCATTTGTTTTGTTTTCGAATTGCAAGCCGGCCAGACTTGGAATAATAGCGATATTTAACCCGCATTTTGACACCGCTACGCTTTGAACAAGAATACACTTTATTACTCCACTGAAGTGTGCCATCTCGCCTCCAGAAAGACTCTTCTACAAGTATCGTTGAACCACGTAATCTACCTTTAAAGTCATGGAATGCACAAGGTTCACAATTCACTCGATATTTTAGCTCGTATCTTATTGTGTCTTTCGAATAATATTCTTTAGTAAAAACCCAGGCATTAAATTTTGACAGACTATCAACAAACTTCAAATCTTCAATACACTCTATTTCTTGAGCGATATGAAGAAAAGCAGAAAAAATCAGACATATGGATACTCCAATTTTATTCAATCAGAATAAAGTTGGTTGCGAATCATCTTCTGAATCCGAGTTCGTACCGTCATCTTTAGAAGTGCCCTTCGATGTGTTCTTAGCATCTACCTCAAATTCAACCACCACTGATTCCTCTGTATTCGTAGACCCAACCACATTCTCAGTTTTCGGTTGCTTCTGATCATTGCCACTAACTGTTTTCTTGGTAGATGAATCAATCTTTATTCCCTTTTCACTTGAATCAGAATCACTATCCCCAGCATCGAAATCCTCTGCTGCAACCGAAGAATTTACTTCAGGCCATGCCTCATCATCTTCTGACGTAACCAACGCTATATCTTTAATTTTTAACTTAGAAAGTTGATTTCCCTGGGCCTTTATCCCCTTCACATCAATCAATTTTGACAAGTCTTCTTCTTTATCTGGCAAATGTTTAGTTGCCTTCAAATGCTTATTGTAAATAAGCTTCAATTTGGGCTTGTATTGCGACGATACAACTTTCATTTCGTTTCCATCCGCTTCAGGAACAAAAAACACTTTCTTTGGAGAAACATCTAATAAGAATCGTTTCACGTAAAACATTTCTTTCTTTCCAACCCAATACACGCAGGATAGAGCATGTGTAGGGTGCCATTTTTCAATTAACAACAAATCATCATCAAATTTCATCGACAATTCAAATCCAGTAAGTCGATAATACCCACCCTTATATACAGTCAGAATTTTGTCTTCTCCTCGAAATTCGCCCAGTAAAATACCTCGCTGCTCGTCATTAAGCCTTTGAACAACAGGATCCCACCATACTTTTCTTGCAGCGAGTGTTGACCCACCTACTTCACGTTGAATAACTTTAGATACCAACTCTTTTGTTACACGATTACCTCTAGATGCCCTTCCTTTTATTGCTAATTCGCTAAAGTCAATATCTATTTTTAACTTTTTTAAATGTGGACGAGACCGAAGTTGAACCGTAACCACTTCTTTTCTCCCATTAGGATTTGCGGTAAAATAATGTATTCTAGACCCTTTAGCACCTGTTGTTAAATCATATTCTTTGTCTCTGGTAATAGAATTGATGAAAAACCGCTTCATATAAGAAATCTTGCTCTTTCCGTCTTGGTAAATCATGTGGTAAATGGTTCGCTT
>JABJPZ010000170.1 GCA_018663635.1 Crocinitomicaceae bacterium | reverse complement strand
CAGGAAGTTTCGTTTTCATCGAAATTCGCTTATCCAATCCTCTTAACATTGACCCTCCTCCTGCAAGATAAATTCCTGTCTTATAAATATCGGCAGAAAGTTCGGGTGGCGTCATTTCCAACGCAGAAAGGATGGCCTCTTCTATTTTTGAAATAGACTTGTCTAAAGCAACTGCAATTTCTTTATAAGTTACATAGATTTCCTTTGGAATTCCAGTCATCAAATCTCGTCCTCTAACCGCGTAGTCTTCCGGTTGATTCTCTAAATCTGTTAACGCTGCACCCACCTCTATTTTGATTTGCTCCGCTGTCCTTTCTCCAATAAGGATATTGTGCTGTCGTCTCATGTATTCTTCAATATCACTCGTGAAATCATCTCCCGCTACACGGATAGACTTATCACAAACAATACCGCCTAATGCAATTACAGCAATTTCAGATGTTCCACCGCCAATATCAATCACCATATTACCCATTGGCTCCTCTACATCAATTCCGATTCCTATAGCCGCAGCCATCGGTTCGTGAATAAGGTATACTTCTTTACCTCCCGCATGTTCTGCACTATCACGGACAGCTCTTTTTTCAACTTCCGTTATGCCAGATGGAATACAGATTACCATTCTCAAAGTCGGATTAAAAAATCGAGCATTAGGTTTCATCATTTTAATCATCCCCCTAATCATGTGTTCAGCAGCTTGAAAATCTGCAATAACACCATCCTTTAAAGGTCGTATCGTTTTGATGTTTTCATGGGTCTTACCATGCATCTGCTGCGCTTTTCGACCTATGCCAATTATTTTAGATGTCGTTCGATCTATTGCTACTATAGAAGGCTCGTCAACAACTACTTTGTCATTGTGAATGATTAGTGTATTTGCTGTGCCAAGATCGATCGCAATTTCTTGCGTAAAAAAATCAAACATTCCCATTGAATACTCTCTTGCTTTCCTTTGAACTTAAATGAGTTTAATAAATGTAGTAATTAAACAACCGCTAACTATTCTAATCCTATTATTCGTTAATAAATACCGATTAATTGTTAATTAATTAGTGCTTGAAATGTCTATTTCCAGTAAACACCATTGAAAGTCCATTCTCGTTGCAGTAATCAATCGACAATTGGTCTTTAATTGACCCTCCTGGCTGTATCACTGAAACGATACCAGCTTCTTTCGCAATCTCCACACAATCCGGAAAAGGGAAAAAGGCATCCGAGGCCATTACTGCGCCATTCAAATCAAAATTGAAAGACTGTGCTTTGTGAATAGCCTGCCTCAGTGCATCAACTCTTGAAGTTTGACCCGTTCCGCTCGCTACAAGCTGGCCATTTTTGACCAAAACTATGGTATTCGACTTCGTATGTTTTACCAATTTATTCGCAAATTCCAAATCCTTCATTTGCTCAATACTGGGCGTTTCCGTCGTCTTGGTTTCAAAGTCTTCTTTTTTGTCTGTTACTAAGTCTTTATCTTGAAACAACACTCCATTCAATACTGTTCTAAATTGTTTCGTAGGCATTGCTATTTCGTTTTGAACGAGAATGATTCTATTCTTTTTACCCTTTAAAACTTCTAATGCGTCATTTGTATATCCCGGAGCAATAACTACTTCGCAAAATAATTGGTGGATTTCATTTGCTGTAGACAAATCAATTTCTCTATTTGCAATCAAGATTCCACCAAAAGCCGAAACAGAATCTCCAGCAAGTGCGTCAATGTAGGCTTCGCAAATGGTTGGTCTTGTTGCCATTCCACATGCATTATTATGCTTTAAAACTGCGAATGTTGGCGCATCGTCTTGAAACTCTGACATCAAAGCAACGGCAGCGTCAACATCTAATAAATTGTTGTAAGACAATTCTTTACCGTGCAGTTTCTTAAATAGTTGGTCTAAATTTCCATAGAAAATCCCTTTTTGATGCGGATTTTCTCCATAGCGTAAGGTTTGTTGTTCTAGAATGCTCTGCTTAAAAACTTTGTCGCTATCGTCCGAAAACCACTTGACTATTTCTGTGTCATAATGAGAAGAAACATTAAAAGCGGCAGTCGCTAGTTGTTTTCTATCTTCAATACTTGTCATTCCATCTTTATCATTCAACATCTCCAATAAGTACGAATACTCATTTTTCGAAGGAACAATTACTACGTCTTTATGGTTTTTTGCTGCGGCTCTAATTAAGGAAATTCCACCAATATCTATTTTTTCAATAATATCTTGCTCTATCGCCCCACTTTGTACCGTTTCTTCAAAAGGATACAAGTCTACAATGACTAAGTCAATTTCTGGTATTTCGTACTCTTCCAACTGAGCAATGTCCCCCTCCAACTCCCGTCTACTCAAAATTCCACCAAATACTTTTGGATGCAAGGTTTTCACTCTCCCGCCAAGAATCGATGGGTAAGATGTTAAGCTCTCTACGGCAACAACAGAAATACCGTTCTCTTCTATAAATTTCTGAGTACCCCCAGTTGAATACAAGGTAACTCCAAGCTCATCAAGCTTCTTTATAATTGGCCCAAGATTTCCTTTGTCAAACACCGATATGAGTGCATTCTTTATTTTTTTCATCCCTGTTTTTGTTTGCTTTTACAGAAGTGCAAAGATAGCTAACCCAACGTGGTTTAGACCGGTTTTTCAACTTATGTTGATAAGTGCTTAATCAATGTTTAAAACTGTTTAGATAATAGTAGAAAATGTACTATTTCAGATAGCGGTCCTTTAGAATCTCAATGTGATGATGTGCATGCCCCACCATAATTTTCCCGATATCGGTGACAGACATAATTACGCCATTTGCCGTTCCTGAACGCTCAAGGTCATTCGAATCAATATTTTTAAAAAAAGATAAATTACTCCTTTTCAAATCTGTGTATTCGCGAACCAGCTCACCATATGGTACAAGTGCTAATTGGAGACTAGAAACATAAGCATCATGGTCATATCCAGGTAGTTGTGCATTTTCTTGCCGTAAAAAAGTAAGCGCTCGATAAACAAAAATTCGTTCTGTATCGATTAAATGTTGCAGTACTTCTTTGACACTCCATTTATTCTCAGCATATCTATAATTACCTTTCTTATCATCTATACTTTTGAAAAATACAATTTGCGAATTACATGCATTTTCAAGTGCGTCGATTAAATTTTCATCCTGCACTAAACCAATGTAGTACTTAAAATAGGGCTCATTGACTCCTTCAAATTTCATTTTTAAATAAAATTAGGTTGAATTTCTCTATTGCTTCAAAAACTGATTTCACCTGATCAAATCGAAGTCTCAGCTTACCATTTTTTTCAGCCATATTTGCGGCTTTTGGTTGGTGCTGAATAAAATTAAGCACTCGTGTAAATTTTGCGGATTGGTAATACGGACTTTGCGCGTCAGCAATGAAAGTCCCAATCAAAATCTCTCTTTTTAGAATTACTTTTTCAAATCCAATTTCTCTAGCAAGCCACCGAAGTCGTACCGTATTAATCAGTGCATCGGTTTCTTCGGGTACTTCACCAAATCTGTCTATTAATTGCTTTTGAAAATGATCTAATTCAGCTTCATTTTGCACACCGTCCAAATGCCTGTATAAACTGAGTCTTTCGGTTATATTATTCACATAATCATCAGGAATTACCAGCTCCATATCCGTCTCAACCTGGCAATCCTTTACGTATTTTCCTTCAGCTACCTCCTTTTTAAAAAGTGCTTTAAACT
>JABJPZ010000016.1 GCA_018663635.1 Crocinitomicaceae bacterium | reverse complement strand
GGTAAAGAGAAATTTTTAATAATTGGAAACTTTTACAATTTTAAAGAGACGAAGTTTAAAAAATTAAAAAAACCATCCGATTTGATGGGACAGCAAATTCCTGTAGCTTATTACTATATAGACCAGGTAGAATTATTTGTTCTGGATAGCATTCAAGAATGTGATTGCATTGAAAAGCTAGAGGAACAAGACCGTGTACTTTTTCACAAGCAGGTAACCGCTGAAGGAGGCATGTCGGTTGCACAACAAATTAAGTACTCATCCATTTATTTTGACTTTACCAGAACCAACATTGATGAATCAATGAGTAACGACCTTGAACATTTGCTAGAGCTTCTGAAAAGCGAAGAAGGTAAGGATCTGAAATTAACAATTCAAGGACATCATGGTGTTGAGGAAAAAAGAGAGATTGACAAGAATGATTATTTGAGAGGATTAGGTTTGAAACGTGCCAATGTAATCCAGAAATATTTGATTAGTAAAGGTGTCAATGCCGATCGGCTTGAAGTCGTGGGTAAAGGTATGGACATGTTGTCGAATGAAGGAACTGAAGAATATCAAAAAGCTCAAAACAGAAGAGTAGATTTTATCTTGAGATAAATTAAATGAAATTTTATTTAAAGACCTGCACTAGCTCATAGTCAGGTCTTTTTTTTATCTTGTCGGTGATAGCCCTAACGCCAAAACATGGAGAATGCGGATTCGAATGAAGTAAAACCGTTGCCAGAAACGCATAATTACAATAAAAAAACACAAAATGCCTGGGCGTTTTATGATTGGGCAAATTCTGTGTATCCGTTGGTTATAACTACTGCCATTTTTCCAATTTTTTACGATAGTCATGTAGTTGAATTCACCAAAGATGTTCAAGGTGAAGTTGTGAATTATGTAAATTTTTTCGGATTTGAAATGGTTAATACAGCCGTTGTGGCCATTGTAAGTGCAATTTATTTTTTGTTGATCTGCTTATTTATCCCTCTGCTTTCGGGGATTGCTGACTACTCGGGTAGTAAGAAAAACTACTTGCGATTTTTTTGTTATTTCGGTTCTGTTTCCTGTGCTGCACTCTACTTTTTTAATATTGAATACTTAGAAATTAGTATGTGCATTTTCGCGCTCGCTGGAATAGGATTTTGGAGCAGTTTGGTGTTTTATAATGCATATTTACCTGAGGTTGCACCCGAGCAAGAACATGATCGTTTGAGCGCGAAGGGATTTTCAATGGGCTATGTTGGAAGTGTTATTTTATTAATCTTATGTCTTGTAATTGTAATGACAAGAGAAACGGGTCCAGAAAAAATTGAAGCAATGAAAATATGTTTCGTCCTAACGGGTATATGGTGGTTCGCATTCAGTCATGTAACTTACCGTCGTTTACCAGGTAGAACTGAAAAAAAGAAAAAGCAAAAGGGAATTATTTGGAAAGGCTTTCAAGAATTGAAATCCGTTTTCAGTCAGATTAAAAAGACGAAACGTTTAAAGCGTTATTTGTCTGCATTTTTTGTCTACAGTATGGCTGTTCAGACGATTATGTTAATGGCCGTCTATTTTGGTCAGAAAGAAATAGATTGGCCAAAAAGTGCTGATGGCTCAGATGGATCTAAAACAGGTTTGATAATAGCTGTGCTACTGATACAATTAATTGCTGTTCCTGGTGCGATTGGATTATCGCGAATATCAGACCGAATAGGAAATATAAAAGCCCTAACACTTATATTGATTATGTGGATAATGATATGCCTTAGTGCATTCATTGTGTCGACACCATTACATTTTTATATCATTGCAGGCCTTGTCGGATTGGTAATGGGAGGGATACAGTCGCTATCCAGATCTACCTACTCTAAGTTTTTACCAAAGACAAAAGATACGTCATCTTTTTTTTCATTTTTTGATGTGGCTGAGAAGTTAGGTATCGTAATTGGGATGGCAAGCTATGGACTAATTGAGCAATGGACTGGAAGCATGAAAAACTCTATCGTAGCCTTAGTAGTTTTCTTCATAATTGGGTTGATTTTATTACTTCGAGTTCCCAGACAAGAAGTCACACTTAATTAATTTTAGATTTCATCATTTCATGTTAACTTCGTGCCCAGTAAAATTGTCCGATGTCAGAAAATAAGTTTGATTTTGCAATTATTGGTGGGGGAATAGTAGGTGCTGCAACATTTTATAAAATGCAATCAGCATTCCCCGAGAAGAAAATCATTCTAATAGAAAAGGAAGATATTCTTGCAGATCATCAAACAGGTCACAATTCAGGAGTTATCCACTCAGGATTATATTATACGCCAGGATCATTAAAGGCAGAAAATTGTGTTAAGGGCCGTCATGAATTGGTAGCTTTTGCAGCAGCCCATAATATCGATTATGATGTATGTGGCAAAGTAGTTGCTGCGGTAGATAAGTCTGAGCTTCCTTTTATGGATAAAATATTTCAGAATGGTTTGGCAAACAATACAGAAGGAATTGAAAAAATTGGTCCTGAGCAAATTAGAGAAATAGAACCTCATGTAAAGTCGATTGGTGGAATCTGGGTTCCGTGTACTGGAATAATTGATTTTCGAAGTACAACTTCGAAGTTGGCAGAAATTGCACAAGCAAAAAATGAAAAGAGCACGATCGTCTTGGGGGAGGAAGCATTATCGTTCGAGACACTTGGCAATCAAACGACAATTACAACGACAAAAACAAAATACATCGCGAGTAGGTTGATTTTTTGCGGTGGACTTCAAGCTGATCGATTGGCCAAAAAAGACCAAGTGCCATTAAAAGAAAAAGTAATTGGTTTTCGAGGTGATTATTATGAATTAACAGAACAGGCGCGTCATAAGGTTCGCAATTTAATATATCCCGTCCCCAATCCTGAGTTTCCATTTTTAGGAGTGCATTTTACCCGCATGACTAATGGTGAAATAGAATGTGGCCCAAATGCAGTATTTACTTTTAAGAGAGAAGGATATGGAAAAACCGATTTCAATTTAAAGGACACAGCAAATGCTTTAGGGTATGGCGGTACATGGAAATTTTTCTTTAATAATATTGGTTTTGGAATTAAAGAGTACCGAAGAGCATTTTCGAAACGATTATTTCTAAAGACGCTTCAGCGGCTTATTCCAGAATTGGAAATGGATGATCTAAAGCCGGGTCGTTCTGGAGTGCGAGCGATGCTGATGAATACAAAGGGGGATACAAAAGATGATTTTAGAATAGAGTTTACAGATCACAGTATTCACGTTCTGAATGCACCTTCGCCAGCAGCAACAGCTTGTTTAGCAATTGGTGGACAGATTACTGATATGGCAAAAAAGCATTTTGACCTTTAAGTCGAATAATTGCAAATAATTACATGGATTGGGTTGGCCTTGAAGAAATTTCAATGACTTTTTCGTACTCTTCAGGAGATAAATCGTTAAAGAAATAATTAACGGGATTCACGGGTTTGTAGGTGCTTCTACCATTAGATGATTTTTCTCTTTTGCGAACTTCGTAATGAACATGTGGACCAGTAGAAACGCCCGTATTTCCTACTAACGCAATAACTTCACCTTTCTTTACTTTCTGGCCAACTTTGACCATGTGTTTGCTGCAATGCGCATACAAAGACTTATAACCAAAACCATGATCAATAATAACGACTTTACCATAACCACTCATTCGTCCAGCTTTTTCAATTACTCCGTTCCCGGTTGCATAAATATCAGTTCCGCGATCAGCCGTGAAATCAATTCCAGTGTGCATCTTTTTGATCTTATAAATTGGATGCATTCGAAATCCAAATCCAGATGCTAATCTGGTCAAATCTTTGTTTGCAATAGGTTGAATAGAGGGTATTGCCGCAAGCATTTCTTTTTTTGTTTTTACTAATTGCTTCAGTTCATCGTAAGATTCACTTTGAGTGACCATTTTCTTTTGCACTTCTTCTAATGATTTTCTAATTTCAATAATCAATTCTGAGTGGCTAAAGCCTTTGTATTGGTCGTATTTTTTTTGGTTTCCACCAGTACCAAATTCTCTCTTGTAGGAAGGTATGGGCTCGGCTTCGTATATGCTCCGGTAGATGTTGTCGTCTGTATCTTGGAGATGCTGTAATACCTTATTCGTAAATTCCACGTCAATTTTTAGATCATGCAGATCTTTTTCTAATTGTGTATTGGCTCTAGCGAGCTCGGAATCATTGCTTTTCTGTATAGCTTTGAAAGAGATTAAAGTAACGATAAAGGAGACAACTATTCCAACAATAGCGTAGTACGAAACCTTAAGGATTTTGTCTTTGACGGAAAGCTCAACTTGTTCATAAGAGAGCGTGTTCGGATTATATTTATATTTCGTATTTGCCATGGTAAAACTTTCGTTTTTAAGGCGATGCTAATTTACCATAAAAATCTAACTTAGCAATCCGTTTAGTCTAGCCTTAAAGGTGCTTGGGCTAATTTTAAGCATTGTTAACAAATGAATTCAAAAGAAATACGAGCCGCTTTTATCGATTTTTTTAAGGGGAAAGAACATGAAATGGTATCCTCTGCACCTATGGTGATTAAAAATGATCCTACGTTAATGTTCACCAATGCTGGAATGAATCAATTTAAGGAGATTTTTTTGGGAGATGCTCAGCCAAAATCCAGTAGAGTTTGCAATTCTCAAAAATGCCTTAGAGTTTCGGGCAAGCATAATGATCTGGAAGAAGTAGGTGTAGACACCTATCATCATACGATGTTTGAGATGCTCGGTAATTGGTCTTTTGGGGATTATTTTAAAAAAGAGGCTATCGAATGGAGCTGGGAATTATTAACAGAAGTATACAAGATCGATAAGTCACAAATCTATGTGACAATTTTTGAAGGTGATGAGCAGGATGGGACGACTGTTGATCAAGAAGCATTTGATATTTGGAAAGGATTAATAGCTGAAGATCGAATCATTAAGGCTTCAAAAAAAGACAATTTTTGGGAGATGGGCGAAATGGGTCCTTGTGGTCCCTGTTCCGAAATCCATTGCGACATTAGAACCAAAGAAGAAAGAGGTAAAGTTGATGGAAAAGATTTAGTGAATCAGGATCATCCTCAAGTTATAGAAATTTGGAATTTGGTTTTTATGGAGTATAATAGAAAAGCCAATGGTTCCTTAGTCGACCTTCCTAAAAAACATGTAGATACAGGAATGGGGTTCGAAAGGCTTTGTATGGTGTTGCAGGGAAAGACGTCTAACTACGACACGGACCTTTTTAAACCAATCATTGGTCATTTGGAAGCAATTGCTGATTGTTCTTATGGTGCCGATTTTAAAACGGACATTGCACTGCGAGTAATCTCAGATCACGTAAGGGCAATCTCTTTTAGTATCGCTGATGGTCAGCTTCCTTCCAATACTGGTGCCGGATATGTAATTCGTCGCATACTTAGAAGGGCAGTTAGGTACGGTTATCAAACATTGAAATTAAACGAACCCTTTTTGTATCAATGTGTTAAGATAGTAGTTAACGAATTAGGCGAGGCATTTCCGGAAATATCAGCACAGCAAGAGCTCATAGAAAAGGTGATAAAAGAAGAAGAGTCTTCATTTTACAGAACGCTTGAAAAGGGAATACAGCGGTTTAATGAGTATGTGAAAAAAGGAAAACAGCAGATAGATGGTGAATTTGCTTTTGAATTATTCGATACTTATGGTTTTCCAATTGATTTAACAGAATTAATGGCACAAGACGCCAATCTTGATGTGGATCAAAAAGCATTTGCTGAATGTCTTAAAAAACAAAAAGAAAGATCGAGGCAAGCAGCTGTAGTAGAAACGGAAGACTGGGTAGTACTTCTAGAAGACGAAAAAGAAGAATTTGTTGGTTATGACTATACTGAAGTTCAAGTGCGTATCACGCGTTACAGAAAAATAGTTTCTAAAGAAAAAGAAAGCTACCAAATCGTTTTTAATTATACGCCGTTTTATGCAGAAGGTGGTGGGCAGGTGGGAGACACTGGATATGTAGAGGCCAATGGACATAAAACAGCAATTGTTAACACAAAAAAGGAAAACAACCTGATTGTGCATTTTGCAAATGAATTACCACCTGAGTTAAAACTTAGCTTTAAAGCAGTAGTCAATAAAAGTAACCGGGCATTGATACAAGCAAATCACACGGCAACACATTTGGTTCATGCTGCGTTGAGAGAAGTGTTAGGCTCTCATGTAGAGCAAAAGGGCTCTTTAGTTAATACTCGATATTTGAGGTTCGATTTCTCGCACTTTTCGAAATTGACAGTTGACGAGATTTTGAAAATTGAATACCTAGTTAATCTAAAGATAAGGGAAAACATTTTGCTAGAAGAACATAGAGAGATTCCAATTAAAATGGCTCAAGATATGGGTGCTATGGCTCTTTTTGGAGAAAAATACGGGGACATAGTTAGGGCAATTAAATTTGGAGAATCGGTAGAACTTTGCGGTGGTACTCATGTAAAGTCTACTGGCCGAATTGGTAATTTCAAGTTGCTTACAGAAAGTTCAGTAGCTGCGGGGATTAGAAGAATAGAATGCATTACTTCTGTTACAGCTGATGCTTGGATCAAAGATCAATTGACATTGTTAGGCGAGATCAGAGCTGCTTTAAAAAACCCAAAAGACGTCATTAAGGCGATTGATGAATTAGCTCAGCAGAAAGCGGATCTTGAGAAAGAAATTATAGCCTTTAAAAAAGCACGAGCTGGAAACATGAAAGGCGATTTAATCAATGATACAATCCAATTAAACGGGGTTAATTTCATTGGGAAAAAGGTTGATTTGGATCCCAAGTCCATCAAGGACCTAATATTTCAATTAAAATCTGAAATAGATAATCTTTTTATTATTCTAGGAGCAGAATTTGAAGGTAAATCAACCATTACTCTAGCCCTATCTGACAATTTGGTTGCTGATAAGGATTTACATGCAGGAAATATCATTCGCGTGCTTTCAAAAGAAATCAATGGTGGTGGTGGTGGGCAAGCTAAATATGCAACTGCTGGGGGAAACAACCCAGAAGGAATTGTGATTGCAATCGAAAAAGCAAAAGAATACTTGAATTAATGTTTTGCTTGTGGAGTCTTGGGGGGATTGTTAATTAGCAAATTGTCTATAGAAAAGGAAATTGGATGAGACTCTTAATTATTGTAATTCTAAAAGTTTTTCTTTAAGCTCTAGAATGTTTTTCTTTTTCCGTTTTACACGCATGCCAATGGATGTTTCGGTTAAGAATCGATGCCGGTTTTCTAAATAATCCAGTTGTTTTTCAATCCATATTTTATCACTCATTGCAATATTGTATTCCACTAATTCTCGTTTAAAAGAATCTGCAATTAAATGGTAATCGGATCTTCCAAAGTAGTCATGGTCTGCATCACTCATGATTTTCTCTAACATGGTTTGCGGTACTCTGTCTGGTATGGTAGACTCTATTATGCTGCAAATAAGAGATATGCCGGATTTTTTAAATCCAAAAGAAGGTAAAATTTCTTTCACTAAATCGATAGCGATGGATTCGTTATCTAAATAGGATTTGATATAACCTGTATCATGAAATAGTGTTGCCGTCAATAGCAGCTTGCTCTCCTGTTCGGGTATTCCTTCATTCAAAGCAATCAACTTCGCGGAGTTGTAGACATCCCAAGTATGGTGCAGTCCATGATAATGTAAATTGCTTGGGAGCTCTCTTTTGAGCATTCTTAAAATATATGTCTTCGCAGCACTATACTTCACACGCTTTAGTTAAGACTAAAACCAAACACACTTTTAATTGTATATAAGCGCTGAATTGGCAAAATAATTAATCTAAATTTCTCATTTACAAATCAAACAATCAAATCGCAAAAAGAGGAGTTAATTCCAATCAATTTACTTACTTTATAGAATAGCCGAAAATAACATTGGTGCTATTGCTAAATAGCTTTATAAAATAAATTAATTTTGGTCAGTTTGCTAAACGACTAATTTAAATGAATAAGCCTTCAATTCCTAAGGGGACCAGAGATTTTTTACCTGCTCAAATGGCGCGTAGAAATCATATTTTTGATACAATTAAAGCAGGTTTTAAGAAATATGGTTTTTTGCCTATTGAAACACCTGCAATGGAGAAATTATCTACACTTACTGGAAAGTATGGAGAAGAAGGTGACCAGCTAATTTTTAAAATTCTAAATCGTGGAGAAAAGCTTAGTAGCAGCATCCGCAATATTCCTGCAAACTGGACTTCCCAAGGACAAATTGAACATTTATTATGTGAACAAGCATTGAGATATGATTTGACTGTTCCATTTGCTCGATTCGTTGTGCAGCATCAAAATGACATAGCTTTTCCCTTTAAGCGTTACCAGATTCAAACGGTATGGCGGGCGGATCGACCACAAAAAGGTAGGTATCGAGAGTTTTATCAGTGTGATGCTGATATAATCGGAACAGACTCACTTTTGTGCGAAATAGAACTGATTCAACTAATGGATGAAGTCTTGGATAATTTAGGTATCAATGATTTTACCATCAAGATGAATAACAGAAAGGTTTTGTCTGGGATCGTTGAAATTACGGGAGAATCAGATAAAATTGTTGAAATAATGGTGGCTATTGATAAGCTAGATAAGATTGGTGAATCAGGAGTAATTAAAGAATTAGGGGATAGGGGAGTTTCAAATGAAGCAGTAGAGAAGATTAAACCACTATTTGGCATTGTCGGATCTAATGAAGAATTATTAGCTAAAATGAGGATTATGTTAGTAGATTCTCCAATTGGTTTAAAAGGATTAGAAGAGTTAACTTTTGTAATTGATCAAATTAATAAGCTAAGTCTTGTTAAGGCCAAGCTCTCTATTGACCTCACATTAGCACGCGGGCTTAATTATTACACTGGGGCCATATTTGAGGTGAAAGCTAATGGTGTGGATATCGGTTCTATCTGTGGCGGTGGACGTTACGACGATTTGACCGGAATTTTCGGATTAAAAGATCTTTCAGGAGTAGGTGTTTCATTTGGTGCAGACAGGATTTATGATGTACTGAACGAATTAGATCTCTTTGGGGCAGCAGTTGAAGAAACAACCCAGGTATTATTTATCAATTTTGGAAATTCGGAAGCAATGCACTGTCTTGGTTTATTGAAAGAGCTAAGAGCTGCTGGTATTAATGCCGAGTTATATCCAACCGATGCCAAATTAAAAAAGCAAATGAATTACGCACATGTAAAGGGGGTTAGGTTTGCCGTTATGGTGGGTACCAATGAAATTGAATCGGGAATCATTCGTGTAAAAGATATGGCTACGGGAGATCAGAGAGATACAAGTATTCAAGCACTCATTAATATGCTCAATAAATGAAAACACATCATTTAAATACAGAGTTTTTATCCATTGATAAGCTAAAAGAAGTTGTGTTTGGCGGATATCGCATTGAACTTTCTAATCAGGCGAAAGAGAACATACAGCACTGTCGAATTTTCTTGGATAAAAAAATCGCTAATACTACCGTTCCGATTTACGGAATTAATACTGGATTTGGGTCTTTATGTAATGAGTCGATTTCAAATCATGACCTTGAAAAATTACAAGAGAATTTAGTCATGTCTCATGCTTGTGGGATGGGGGAAGAAGTGCCTAAACAGATAGTAAGATTAATGCTGTTTTTAAAGGCACAAGGGTTGGCTTATGGCCATTCCGGCGTGCATGTTGAAACAGTTCAACGATTACTTGATTTTTTAAATGAGGGTGTGTACCCTATCGTATATCAACAGGGTTCACTAGGGGCATCTGGTGATTTGGCTCCACTTGCAAATATGTCTCTGGCCCTTTTAGGTAAAGGAGAAGTAAATTTCAAAGGGGAGCGAAAGTCATCGATGGATATATTAAGCTTGTTTTCTTGGTCGCCGATAACATTAAGCTCTAAAGAAGGGCTTGCTTTGTTAAACGGGACACAATTCATGACTGCTTATGGTACATGGAATTTAATGCAAGCAAGACAGCTCATTGAAATGGCAGACTTAATAGGTTCGGTGTCATTGGAAGCTTTCGATGGGCGCATTGAGCCGTTTCAAGAAAATGTGCATGTCCTAAGAAAGCATCAGGGACAAATTCAAACAGCAAAGAACATAAGGAATTATTTGAATGGTAGCGAACTGATTGTGCAGGAAAAATCTCATGTGCAAGATCCTTATTCATTTCGATGTATGCCTCAAGTTCACGGAGCATCTCGAGATGCAATAACTTACATCACGGGTGTTTTTGAAAACGAGATTAATGCGGTAACAGATAATCCCACTATTTTCCCAAATGATGATCAGATTGTTTCAGCTGGAAATTTTCATGGACAACCGCTTGCAATAAATTTAGATTACTTGGCTATTGCTGTCGCTGAGCTAGGAAGTATTTCAGAAAGAAGAACCTATAAATTAATTGCTGGTCTTAGGGGGCTTCCACCATTTTTGGTAGTTAAACCAGGGTTGAACTCAGGATTTATGATTCCACAATACGCTGCTGCTTCAATTGTTAGTCAGAATAAACAGTTATGTACGCCGGCTTCAGTGGATACCATTGATTCATCTAATGGTCAGGAAGATCATGTAAGTATGGGGGCAAATGCGGCAACAAAGTGCCACCTTGTGGTTGAAAATGTGCATAAATTACTAGGGATTGAACTTTTCAATGCTGCTCAAGGAATTCATTTTAGAAGACCTCTTAAATCTTCAAATTACATTGAAAGTTTAATCTCAGAATTCCAGAAAAAAGTGCCCTTTGTTGAAGAGGACATTGTTATGCACGAATCCATGAAAGAGTCTGTTGCTTTTGTTAAAAATTTTCGGTGTAAATAGATTCAAATTATTAATTGCCATTGGTTCCACCCATGAACGTGTATTGAACAATGTTCATTCCCATTTTAAGGGCTTTCTGTCGAACTTCTTTTGTATCGTTATGTACTTCTTCGTCTTCCCATCCATCGCCCAAGTCACATTCTACACTGTAAAAACAGATGAGCCTGCCTTCATATATCAAACCAAAACCCTGAGCGGGATTATTATCGTGCAGATGGATTTTAGGTAAACCCTTTTCAAAAGAATAGGATTGATGATATATTGGATGCGAGTACGGCAATTCAATAAAAGTTAGCTCAGGAAATACTTTTTTCATTTGTGGTCGGATAAATTGATCCATTCCATAGTTGTCGTCGATGTGTAAAAAGCCTCCAGAGATGAGGTAATTCCTAAGATTAGTTGCTTCTTGGTTATTGAATACAACGTTACCATGACCCGTCATGTGAATAAAAGGATAATTCATGATTTCGGCATTGCTCACGTGAATTTCTCCTACCTCGGGATTAATATTCATATTCCCGTTTTTATTACAAAACTCCACTAGATTAGGAATGGAAGTCGGATTCGAGTACCAATCTCCACCACCGTTGTATTTTAATAAACCAAATTGATAGGTATGACTCGTTTGTGCATACATATTAGTATGAAATACTATTAGTAGCATATATGTTGCACATCTAATCATGGCATAAAGTTACTTGAATTTTCATCTAATTCGAGTGTAATTTTTTTAAAAGCTCCAATACTTTCTATATGACCAGTATGTGGAAATTGATCGACCAGAGAAAATTTAACCAGCTCGTATCCATTGGAAGTAAGTACGGCGATGTCTCTAGCCTGAGTGGCAGGATTACATGATACGTAAATCAACCGATTCGCTCCAAGAGCAATTACTTTTTGTAAGGTTTTTGGTGCGATTCCTGCACGGGGTGGATCCAGTATAATTGTATTAATACGACCTTTGTAATTTGGATGTTCACTCAAGAACTTACCAACGTCTGCAGCAAACCAATTAATTCCATTTAACCCATTTTTTTTTGCATTTTTCTTAGCGTTGGAAATAGCTGACTCTACGATATCGACTCCAATTACTTGAGCTGTTGGAATTTGCGAGGCAATAATTTGGCCAATGGTACCTGTTCCGCAGAATAAATCCATAATTACCTGCCCTTCAAGGTTGGAACTTTCCGTAGCGTATTCGATTACTTTTGAATATAGTTTTTCAGCACTTTTGGGATTTGTTTGAAAAAAGCTTTGCATACTAATTTCAAAATTAAGGCCTAAAATATTTTCGTTGATTCGATCTTTTCCCCAAATCAGGCCACTTGGTCCGTTGTCCAACTTCGCCCTGTCTGCAACATCATCATTCACCGTGTGAATATAACCTGCTAAACGGTTGCCTAATAGTTCTATTAAATAATCTTTAAAAGCTATTTTGTTGAATTGATCTATTCCTTCAGATGATGTGACCAGATTAATTAAAAGCTCGTTTTCTGAGAATGATTTTCTAACTACTAAGTGCCTGAAAAAACCTTCCTTTTTTGGAGGATGCCATGCTGGTAGTTTGGTTTCTTGAAGC
>JABJPZ010000169.1 GCA_018663635.1 Crocinitomicaceae bacterium | reverse complement strand
GACGGTGAGTACAGTTCTGTGATGAATCCGACGCACACTTATTTTACCGAAGGCACATACTTAATTACACTAAATGCAACAAATTTAAACGGCTGTAATGCTGAATATACCACACCAATAGTTGTCCTTGAAAACCTTTCTGTCAATATAACTGATGCACCACAAACACACGAAATTACAGTAAATGTTAGTGCTGACAATCTTCGAATAAATGCAGCGTTCGAAAGTAATAATCGAATTCAGTTAAAGGTATACAACATTGTAGGCCAGATCGTCACTCCAACAATCCAAATCACCGGACAAACTATCATCAAATCAATTGATATTTCGGCCTTATCTAAAGGAATATATCTTTTAAATATTAGTGGTGATAATTTCAATGAAATCGTTAAATTTCATCATAGATAAGTCCTTTATTGCAGTCTTTTTGAACTTCTACTAATTTCCTTTAGTATATTCGCGTGCATTAAAACAGATTACGATGTACGGTAAAATAAAGGAATTTTTAAGCCAAGAACTAAGCAATATTGAAGACGCTGGTCTATACAAGAGCGAGAGAATTATTACAAGTCCTCAAGGCGCTGATGTAACTGTCAATTCAGGAGATGATGTAATTATTATGTGTGCAAACAACTATTTGGGCTTGTCTTCTCACCCTGCAGTTATTCAGGCTGCGAAGGACGCCCTTGACTCCCATGGATTTGGAATGTCTTCCGTACGATTTATCTGTGGAACGCAAGATATTCACAAAGAGTTGGAAAACAACATCGCCTCTTTTTACGATACAGAAGACACCATTCTTTATGCAGCTGCATTCGACGCTAATGGTGGTCTTTTCGAACCTCTATTAGGAGCAGAAGATGCTATTATTTCAGATGCATTAAATCATGCGTCTATAATAGACGGAGTGCGGTTATGTAAAGCAGCTCGTTATCGATATGCGCATAGCAATATGGCTGAATTAGAAGAAAAATTAATTGAATCTCAATCACAACGATTCAGATTAATTGTAACCGACGGTGTTTTTTCTATGGATGGTGACATCGCTTTATTAGATCAGATCTGCGACTTAGCTGAAAAATATGACGCAATGGTCATGATTGATGAGTGCCACTCTGCTGGTTTTATCGGTGCAACTGGAAGAGGAACACCTGAGTATTGTAACGTTATGGGAAGGGTGGATATCATCACGGGCACTCTTGGTAAAGCACTAGGTGGAGCTATGGGTGGCTATACTACGGGTAAGAAAGAAATAATCGAAATGCTTCGTCAAAAATCCAGACCTTATTTATTTTCTAATTCTTTAGCTCCTTCTATCGTTGGAGCGGCCAATAAAGTTTTTGAAATTCTTAGTGCCTCAACTGAATTGAGAGATAAACTGGAAGAAAATACGAAATACTTTAAGGAGAAAATAAACGCTGCTGGTTTCGACACAAAACCTGGAGACTCGCCTATAGTACCAATCATGCTTTATGACGCAGCTCTATCTCAAAAATTTGCCAATCGACTGTTGGAAGAAGGTGTTTATGCAATTGGCTTCTTTTACCCAGTAGTTCCCAAAGGTGAAGCTAGAATAAGAACGCAAATTTCTGCTGCCCACGAAAAGAAACATTTAGATAAAGCTATTGCTGCCTTTATAAAAGTTGGTAAGGAATTGAACGTCATTAACTAAGGATAACGGGCATATAACACCGTATTCTTCAACTATTTTCAACATTTCCATTGTTGATATCTTGGCTGAATAAAAAAATAGTGCTAAATTCGCACCCCATTTTAGGGGAACTATACAGATTTTAAAAGGTTAAAACGTGGATACATTAAGCTATAAGACGATTTCAGTAAACAAAGCGAACGCAGATAAAAAGTGGTTCATAGTTGATGCTGAAGGTCAAACATTAGGAAGGCTAGCAAGTAGAATTGCTATTGTCTTAAGAGGAAAGCACAAGGTGAATTATACACCTCACGATGATTGCGGTGACTTCGTTGTTGTTATCAATGCTGAAAAAGTAACGCTTTCTGGCAAAAAATGGTCAGATAAGCAGTATATCAGACATACTGGCTACCCAGGAGGTCAACGAGTAACTACGGCTGAAGAAATGTTAAGCAAACATCCTGAAAGACTTCTTGAAAAAGCCGTAAAAGGTATGCTCCCAAAAAACAAACTGGGCAGAGCCATTTATAGGAACATGAAAGTTTATACGGGCTCCGAACACGAGCAAGAAGCTCAAAAACCACAAGTTTTAGATTTAAGCACAATAAGATAATATGTCAACTATTAATGCATTAGGAAGAAGAAAAACTTCCGTAGCCAGAGTTTACCTTAGTGAAGGGAAAGGCAAAATAGCCATAAACGGTAGAACAATCGATGAGTATGTACCAATCGCGATTCATCAGTATAAAATCAATCGGCCTTTTGAGTTAACCGAAACTACAGGTAAATATGACTTAAAAATAAACGTCAAAGGCGGTGGTATCAACGGTCAGGTGGACGCAATCAGGTTAGCAATTTGCAGAGCCCTAGTTAAGATTGATGGTGATTATAAACCACTATTGAAGGCTGAGAGCTTAATGACTCGTGACCCGAGAATGGTTGAACGGAAAAAGCCAGGTCAACCAAAAGCACGTAAGAAATTTCAATTTAGTAAACGATAATAATTTTAATAATTGTTCTGAAGAAGAGCCTTTTGCCGGCTCTTGTTTAGTATCCAAGCTTCGCTATTCTAAACAGAATTACAGTGTCGCTGCCTAAACTAGGAATGTAAACAGACAACAATGGCAAAATTAAGTTTCAATGATTTATTAGAAGCAGGTGTGCATTTTGGACACCTAAAAAGAAAGTGGAATCCGAATATGGCTCCTTATATCTTCGATGAGAAAAAAGGAATCCACGTTATTGATTTGAACAAGTCAATAATTAAAATTGAAGAGTCAGCAGCAGCCCTAAAACAAATTGCAATCTCTGGGAAAAAAGTCTTATTCGTAGCTACAAAAAAGCAAGCGAAAGACATTGTTGAAAATTTGATCAAAGAAGTTAACATGCCCTACGTTACTGAAAGATGGACAGGCGGAATGTTAACCAATTTCGGAACTACACGAAAGACAATTAGAAAAATGCATTCCATTGACAAAATGGAGCAGGATGGAACAATGAAGACGCTTTCAAAGAGAGAACAACTTATGCTTTCTAGACAAAGAGATAAGATGGATAAAGTATTGGGATCGATTTCTGATATGACAAGACTCCCTGCCGCTGTATTTATTGTTGATATTTTAAAAGAGCACATTGCTGTTAAAGAAGCCAAGAAACTAGGCATTCCTATTTTTGCGATGGTTGATACAAACTCTGACCCACGCGATATTGATTTTGTAATTCCTGCGAATGATGATGCGACTAAGTCCATTTCAGCGATTGTTGGCTACATGACTGAATCAATTAAAGAAGGTCTTGCGGTTAGAAAAACAGCAAAATCTAAAACTGAAAAGAAAGTAGAGAAACCAATAGCAGCAAAAGCGGAGTAAGCTTTTATTGTTTTTAACCTTAAAAAATTCATTATGTCAACTATTACAGCTTCTCTTGTAAACGAATTGAGAAAAAAAACAGGCGCAGGAATGATGGACTGCAAAAATGCCCTTGTTGAAGCAAATGGCGATATGGAAGTCGCAGTAGATTTACTCAGAAAAAAAGGTCAGAAAGTGGCTGCTAAAAGAGGCGATAGAGACGCTTCCGAAGGATTAGTCATTGCCAAAACAACTGCTGATGGGAAATTGGGTGTTTTATTGTGTCTAAACTGTGAAACAGACTTTGTTGCAAAAAATGAAGACTTCGGACAATTTGCCAATAAACTCGCAGACATTGCTATTGCAAATAATGCCAATTCTGTAGATGACCTTAAGTCTAAATCATATGATGGAAATGGGCTAAGTGTTGCAGATAAAATAACAGAGCAAACTGGTGTGATTGGTGAAAAAATAGATATTAGTGCTTGTCAATCAATTGAAGCTGCTAATGTTGTTGCCTATAATCATCCCGGCAATCAAATTGCCACTTTAGTAGGATTCACAAAAGAAGCGCAAGAAGCTGGAAGGCAAGTAGCTATGCAAGTAGCAGCTATGGCTCCTATTTCTGTTGATGAATCTTCCGTTCCTGCTGAAGTTATCGAAAAAGAATTGGAAATTGGAAAGGAATTAGCAATACAAGAAGGCAAGCCAGCTGATCTAGCTGAAAAAATAGCCCACGGTAGATTAAAAAAATTCTATAAAGAGTCAACATTATTGAATCAGGCTTTTGTTAGAGACAATAAAAAATCTGTCAAGCAATTTTTGCAAGAAACCGATGGTGAATTAACAGTCACCGATTTCAAAAGGTTATCCCTTTCGATATAAAAAATGTTTAAAAGAGAGCTTAGCTCTCTTTTTTTTTATCCTTACATTTAAGAAATTATTTTCGGGACATGAAATACAAAAGAGTTCTACTTAAACTAAGTGGTGAGGCCCTAATGGGTAATAAAGGGTTTGGCATTGACAATAATCGTTTAATGCAATATGCCAATGAAATAAAAAGTGTTTCGGAATTTGGGGTGGAAATAGCAATCGTAGTTGGTGGTGGAAATATATTTCGCGGAGTTCAGGCATCAGAAGGTGGCATGGAAAGAACACAGGGAGACTATATGGGAATGCTTGCAACCATGATTAACAGCATGGCACTTCAAGCTGCATTAGAATCCCTTGGCTTACAAACTAGGCTTCAATCAGCCATTGAGATGAAAGAAATAGCCGAACCGTTTATTAGGAGAAAGGCAGTAAGACATTTAGAACGTGGTAGGATAGTAATATTCGGAGCGGGTACAGGAAATCCATTCTTTACTACAGACTCTGCAGCTTCTTTGAGAGCAATTGAAATAGAAGCCAACGTAATTCTTAAAGGCACACGTGTAGACGGAATATACACTGCAGACCCGGAAAAAGATCCTGAAGCTACGAAGTACAGTAATATTTCATTCGACCAAGTGTATAACATGGGGCTAAGCGTTATGGATCTTACCGCGTTCACTTTATGCAAGGAGAATAATTTGCCTATCATTGTCTTTGATATGAATACGTCTGGAAATTTATTAAATCTTGTTCAAGGCGCTGAAGTAGGAACATTGGTTGAGGCATAACAATCAAAACTGTATATTTGAGAAATTGGCAACCTAAGGTTAACACAATAAACCCAATTTATGATTGAAGAAATAAATATGGCTTTAGAGGAAGCTTCTGACTCAATGGAAAATTCTATTCAACACCTTGCGAGCGAACTTACTAAAATAAGAGCTGGAAAAGCATCGCCGGTAATGCTGGATAGTGTTCAGGTCGATTATTATGGGGCGCTAACTCCACTTAGTCAAGTTGCGAATATAAATACGTTAGACGCGAGGACTATTTCTGTGCAGCCTTGGGAAAAATCCTTATTAGACGAAATCGCAAAAGGAATAACCAACGCAAACTTAGGATTGAATCCTCAAAACAATGGTGAACTCATAATGATTAATGTTCCCATGTTGACTGAAGAACGAAGAAGAGAATTATCAAAAAGAGCTAAAGCTGAAGGGGAGCATGCTAAAGTGGGAATTCGAAATTCTAGAAAAGAAGCAAACGATTTTATTAAAGATCTGAAGAACGATGGTCTTTCTGAGGATATGGCGAAAAGTGCGGAAGCAGACATTCAAAAATTAACCGATCAGTTTTCAGCTAAGATTGACAGTCTTGTTGATAGTAAAGAAAAGGACATCATGACTGTGTAATTCTCCTTATTAGAAAGCTGATATTATTCAATCTTAGTGATTTATTTAACATTTTATTGAACGAGATTCTGTCATGGAAAACAAACGAATTCTAATAGTTGGTGCTAAAGGTCAAATTGGTTCAGAGTTGCTGGATTACTTAAGGGCAAAGCATGGAACTGACAATGTAATTGGAGCAGACTTAAGAACCTTGCATATTAACGGTCCTACTGAAGTTCTTGATGTGATGGACTTTTCCGCAATGCGTGCTGTAGTTGAAAAATATGGTATTACGGAAATTTATCTTTTAGCAGCCTTACTTTCTGCGACTGCAGAAAAAAAACCCGAATTTGCATGGGAGTTGAATATGAAAGGGTTGTTCAATGCACTTAATCTAGCCAAAGAGGGATTGATCAAGAAAATATTTTGGCCAAGTTCAATAGCCGTTTTTGGTCCTGGAACCCCACAGGAGAATACTCCACAAAACACCATCATGGATCCAAATACAGTTTATGGCATATCTAAATTAGCAGGTGAACGTTGGTGTGAATACTACCACAATAAGTTTGGAGTTGATGTTAGAAGCCTGAGGTATCCTGGACTAATCAGTTGGAAATCACAACCAGGAGGAGGGACTACAGATTATGCTGTAGAAATATTTTACGAAGCTATACAAAATGGTAACTATACTTGTTTTCTTGACAAAAACCGAGAACTTCCAATGATGTATATGAGTGATGCAATTAGAGCTACAGTGCAATTAATGGAAGCTCCAGCCGAAAAATTGAATATTTGGTCTAGCTATAATTTAAGTGGCATTTCCTTTACCCCGGAGCAAATCGCAATGGCAATTGCAGATAGAATTAATAATTTTTCGATTGATTACAAGCCTGATTTCAGAGACAAAATTGCACAATCATGGCCATCCAGTATCAACGATGACATTGCTAAAGCAGATTGGAATTGGAAATCTGAATTCAATCTAGATGCGATTGTAAAGGATATGATAACTAATTTGACTAATAAACTACAATTGTCATGAATCGTGCAAAAAATCCCTAAAAAATAACCAACAACCTCTTTTTTAGCACTTTACACAAAGAATTACCCCTACTTTTTTAAACTTTATTACCAATAATAGTTGCAAAAAATGTAAAACTGTTGTATTTTAGGGAACATTACAATCATCTTAATTGTAAGATTGTTGTAAATAAGATTGCCGCCATAACATGAAAAACATTTTAAAATATCTCCTAGTCTTGATTTGTTTGTGTACAATCAATTGTAGCACATTCGGTCAATCAATGATTTATCAAGGCAACACAATTAACGAAACCATCGAAGGAAAAAAAGAGGGTGCTTGGGTCATTTTTGCGAGTATGAGAAATCTCCCTGACTACAAACCGGAAGACAAGTATGAAGAAGGTGCGTACAAGTCTAACAGAAAAGTAGGTCTTTGGAAAAGGTATTTTGCCAGTGGAAATACGCAGAGCGAGATCACCTATGTTAACGGCCGAGCGAAGGGAACTTTTTCGACTTACTACGATGAACTTGGAAAAGTAGAGGAAACGGGAACGCAACGAGGAAAAACTTTAACGGGTGGTTTCAAGAGGTACCATGTAAATGGTCAGCTTGCTCAAGAAAAAAACTTTAATCTGAAAGGTCAATCTGAAGGAGAGCAAAAGTATATTTTACCCAACGGAGTTGTAGAATTAGAATTTACAACCTTTGCGGGAATTGAAACTGGAACAGCAACGCGAAGATATCCTAACGGAGACATTAAGGAAATTATTGAATACGGAGAAGGTGGAGTTATAAATTCGAGAAATCAAATGGAGCGTGTAAATCCTCCAGTAGAATTATCTGAAAATTCTGACGTAAAAATAAGTGAGAAAATCAGTGGTACAATTAATGATGATGGGCAAGAAGTAGAAGTTGTTGTAATACCAGATGGTAAGCGAAAAGTATACAATGACAATAAAGATATCTGGATGGATGGAGTTTTCGAGGATGGAAGAATGAAGGAAGGAAAACTATATATTTATGATGAAGATGGGATTATTGAGAAAGTCGAAATCTTTAAAGACTTTAAATACGCTGCAGACGGAATCATAGAATTTTAAGAAATTTTATACTAAGATGTGAAAGGTTGTGCCTCGGTTCAACCTTTTTCTATTTACTTTACAAAAGAAACCAGATTTCACATCAATGCGCCATTGTTTTATCTCATTTACATTGTTAATTATTTTCAATTCTTGTGGCAACAATAATCCAGATGAGTTGCCGGTTACCAATCCAAAAGATGACACACAAATAAATAAAACGTCAACGCCAATATTTGTTGGGGACTCCGCCTATCGATATGTACTCGACCAACTGCAATTTGGACCACGTGTACCCAACTCTGCTGCTCATGACAGCTGTGCTGAATACTTAGTAAAAAAATTAGAATCTTTTGGAGCTGACGTACTTGTTCAAAAAGGCGAAGTAACCGCATACACAAATGCTGTTTTAAATATTCAAAATATTATCGGCCAATTTTACAAAGAAAGACCGAAAAGAATAATGCTTTGCGCGCATTGGGACACGCGACATATAGCCGACAGAGATGAGGAAAACCCTACCGGGCCAATAGATGGTGCTAATGACGGAGCAAGTGGAGTTGGTGTTCTTTTAGAAATTGCTAGGCACCTTTCACAGGTTGATCCAGATCTTGGCATTGATCTTATTTTCTTTGATGCTGAGGATTATGGATCCCCTCAACTATCCATGGGTATGACTGCCTTATCGGATATGGATAACTCTTGGTGCCTTGGCTCCCAATTTTGGGCGAAAAACCCTCCAATTACTGGATATAAACCACAATTTGGCATTTTACTGGATATGGTGGGAGGAGAATTTGCCACCTTCCCTAAAGAAGGTTTCTCACTTAAATACGCCAATCCTCTGGTTCAAGCAATTTGGAACAAGGCGCAAGATCTAGGCTATGGCAATTACTTTATTAATCGAGCAATCGGTGGTATAACAGATGACCACAAGTACATTAATGAAATTGCAGGGATTCCTACCGTTGACATCATTCATTACAATCCAAATAAAAGTGACTTCGGTGTATTTCACCACACTCATCAGGACAACATCACAATAATTAATAAAAATACAATGGTCGCAGTTGGCTCCACTTGTATGGAAATTATTTATCAAGGTCTTTAATCTACATCAATGAAATTTTTGTACCTTTTGCAGCAATTCCTCGTAAAGAATTTAAAACTAAAACAACAAAGCATACCTATTTAAAATTAATCTTTAATTCTTGCGTTCAATTTTATTAAATATTCCAGTTTTCCCTAGTCTAAAACTTTGTTTTTCAATGCTCGCTATGGTCGCTTTTATTAGCACCGGACTGGGACAAATAATGTTCGAAGGCTCAGAGGTTAACCTATTGAATGAAACGGGGAGAAAAACGGGCAAATGGGTAATTTTTGGAAAGGACAAAAATATTAAAGGATATCTGCCTGAGGACATTTACGAAACAGGAAACTTTGTGGAAGGCCGAAAGGACAGCCTTTGGATTAGGTATTATGCCAGTGGCAATAAGATGAGCGAAATCACTTATAAAGGCGGTAGACCTAATGGACCTTACACGACTTATCATGACAAGGAAGGAGCCGTTGAAGAAGAAGGCAACCAAAGTGGACAACGATTAGTTGGAAAACACGTTCGTAAGAATATTGATGGCCAAGTTCTGATGGAAAAAAATTACAACGATAAAGGGCTATCTGAAGGACCTCAAGCTTACTACCATGACAATGGAACTCCAGAATTAGTTTGGACTAAAAAAAATGGTGTAAACAACGGAACAGCTACTAGATACTTTAAAAATGGCGACGTAAAAGAAGTTACTGAGTATGGAGAAGATGGTGTAGTAACCAACTCTGTAAAAAGTGAAAGAGTGAATCCTCCTTTTGACGATCCTACTCCAGTAGTACTTCAAAAATTAGCCCCAAAAATTCCAACTGGCACACACATACAAATTAACGGTGAAAAAATCGCTGCAGTAACCATACCGCCCGGAAAACAAAAAATATTTCTTGAAGGTGGCGACATACTCTACGATGGTTTCTTTGAAAAAGGTGAATTTAAAGAGGGTGAATTTTATGTCTATGATGAGGACGGCTTAATTCACCACATAGAAGTCTATAAAGATTTCAGGTTTGTTGCAAATGGTGTAATAAAAGACTTGTAATCTTTATATTCGGGTCTTAGAAAAAATCAGTATGCCCGAAGAAAAAAAACTATTCTTATTAGATGCATTCGCTCTTATCTATAGAGCGCACTTTGCTTTTATTAAAAATCCACGTATTAATTCGAAAGGCCTTAACACCTCTGCCGTTTTAGGGTTTTGCAATACACTCATGGAAGTGCTTATCAAAGAAAAGCCTTCGCACATTGCAGTAGTTTTCGATGCTCCAGCTGTGACGAAAAGAGAAATGGAATATTCGGCATATAAGGCGAATCGACAAGAGATGCCTGAAGATTTAAGAACAGCAATTCCATATGTAAAAAGATTAATCGCTGCTTTTAATATTCCCATGGTGATGCTAGAAGGATATGAAGCCGATGATTTAATTGGAACTCTTGCCAAACAAGCTGAAAAATTGGGTTTTATCACATACATGATGACACCAGACAAAGACTTCGGACAATTGGTGACAGAAAAGATTTTTATGTTTCGTCCAGGACGAGGAGGAAACCCTGCTGAAAAGTGGGGCATTCCGGAAATCTGTGCAAGATTTGAAGTTGATGATCCCATTAAAGTCATTGATATTCTCGGGTTATGGGGAGATGCGGTCGATAATATCCCTGGAATTCCGGGAATTGGAGAAAAGACTTCTAAGAAACTTATCGCACAATATGGAAGTGTTGAGAATCTCATTGCTAATGCTAATGATTTGAAGGGCAAACAGAAAGAAAATGTGATCAATTTTGCAGAGCAGGGATTATTATCAAAAAAACTAGCAACTATAATTTTAGATGCTCCTGTTAAAATTGATGAAAGCAGCTATAAAGTTCAACCACCCAACAAAGATCAGATTTTAGAATTATTTAGTGAATTGGAATTTAGAACACTTGCCAAAAGAGTTTTGGGTGAAGACATTGCCATTAACACTCCCGAAGCAAGTCCAAACACTACAAAAGGGGGCCAAATGGACCTTTTTAATCAAAGTACAGAATCCTCTATCCCAGCATTTGTTGAACTAAAAACAATAGAAGACATTAAACCCAATTATAGACTAATACAAGACCCTAAAGAAAGGCTGGGTCTGATTCATGCTCTTAATAGCACGAGCTCCTTTTCTTTCGATACAGAAACTACAGGACTCAATCAACATACCGCGTCCCTGGTTGGTCTTTGTTTTGCTATCAATAAGGCCGAAGGATTTTATGTTCCTATACCTGCTGACTTTGAATCAGCGGTCAAAATTGTTGACGAATTTTCTGAGCCATTTTTAAATCCATCAATACAAAAAGTAGGGCAAAATATTAAATATGATATTACAATTCTATCACGGTATGATTTAAATATTAATGGGCCGTTATTTGATACCATGATTGCACATTATTTATTTCAGCCAGACATGAAGCATGGAATGGACATCTTGGCGGAGAACTACCTACAGTATAAAACCATCTCTATTGAGTCTCTTATTGGTAAAAAAGGCAAGAATCAGCTTAGCATGGGTGACATCGAACCGGCAAAAATTGCTAATTATGGTGCCGAAGATGCAGACATTACTCTTCAGCTGAAGGAAATTTTTGAACCTAAATTAAAAGAAACAAATAATGAAGCACTCTTTAACGATATAGAGATTCCGCTATCTAAAGTACTCGCCAAAATGGAGGCTCAAGGGGTAAACCTTGATGTGCAGGTCCTTTCAAATTTCTCCGAAGAGCTACAAAAAGATTTGCTCGTATTGCAAGAGACCATTTTAGAGAAAGCAGGTGTCGATTTTAATATTGACTCTCCCAAACAACTAGGAGAAGTCTTATTTGATCATTTAAAGATCGATGAGAAAGCAAAAAAGACAAAAACCGGACAATACCAGACCAATGAAGAAACGCTGATAAAACTTGCTCCAAAGAATCCCATTATTCAAGTCGTTTTGGATTACAGGTCATTAAAAAAATTAAAATCTACCTATGTCAATGCTTTGCCGGAACTGGTTAATCCTAATACAGGCAGGATTCATACCAATTATATGCAGACAGTAGCCGCAACTGGCAGGCTAAGCTCCAATAATCCCAATCTCCAAAACATTCCTATTCGAACTGAAAAAGGCAGAGAGATTAGAAAAGCATTTATTCCTAGGAATCATGATTATATTTTACTTGCTGCAGATTATTCGCAAATAGAGTTACGCATTATCGCTGCATTAAGTGGTGACAAAGACATGATTAGTGCTTTCAATTCTGGTACAGACATTCATTCTGCAACAGCGGCTAAAGTTTTTAGTGTGCCGCTAAATGAAGTTACTAGAGACCAAAGATCAAAAGCAAAAATGGTCAATTTTGGTATTATTTACGGTATTAGTGCTTTTGGTCTTTCGCAGCGTCTGAATATTCCTCGAAAGGAAGCCAAATCTATTATTGAGAGTTATTTCGAAACGTATTCTGGTGTTAAAAGCTATATGGACAACAGCATAGAATACGCTCGAAAGCACGGTTATGTCCAGACCATTATGAATAGGAAAAGGTATTTGAAAGACATTAATTCGGGCAATGCTATCGTAAGAGGTTTTGCTGAAAGAAATGCCATAAATGCACCTATTCAAGGCTCCGCCGCCGATATCATCAAAATAGCGATGATCAATATTGACGCAGCCCTGGAAAAAGAAAATTTTAAATCAAAAATGATTCTTCAAGTTCATGATGAACTTGTTTTCGATGTATACAAACCAGAGCTCGACCAATTAAAAGAGCTGGTAAAAACCCAGATGGAAAATGCGGTTCCATTTGAAGTTCCGTTAACCGTTGAAATAGACACAGGCAATAATTGGCTTGAAGCACATTGATTTTATCTTATATTTGATAAAGACGCAAAGTAGTTTAACATGAAAAAACAATTTTTCTTATTCTTTTCATTAGCGTTATTGAGTTGTGAAGGCAACGAAAATGCTGAAAGTATTGACCCGATTGCGGGTGAACAAAACTTAACAGTAGGAGCTGAAGATTTGTTAAAACAAAAAGTAGCTTCGATAGAAAACATTTTCTATTCAATTCCATCACCTACAGTAACTATTGAAATCATTGAAGAGGCCGGCGCCGTTTTTGATGTCCAATTGACTAATAATCCTCAGAAACTTGACGACTATACTTCAAAAGCAGAAAGAGCGCTAAACATGGGTGTATATGGAGCTGATGTAAATTACTGCTCTGCTTTTAATAAAACGGCTGATGTTATGATGCTTCTTGCGTGTACAAGAAGCTTAGGTGAGGAATTAGGTTTAGAAAGTATTTTTAACCAAACAGTTATTGATCGACTAAATGATAATCGAGAAAATGCTGATTCTGTTCAAGCAATCATTACTAGTACTTTTTGGGAAATAGAATCAAAACTTGAAGAAGATGACAGGCCAGAATTAGCAGCGTTAATCGTTATTGGAGGTTGGGTAGAAGGTTTAAATATAGCTTGTGGTCAAGCAAAACTCAACGCTAACAATGAAAAAATGATTGGTTCCATAGTTGATCAATCTATTGCACTTGACAACGTTATTCGTCTTGCTCAACTTTATAGTTCAAGCAGTACAACCATAAAAGAATTACTCGAAAGCCTCGAAGACCTGCAAAGCTCTTTCGCCAAAATAGAAATTACAGAATCTCCGGGAGAGTCTAAAGAAGAAGAAGGTATTCCCACTATTGGCGTGAAAATTGATAGGAAAATATCCAATGAAGTACTGGAAGAAATTATGTCTAAAGTGCATACAATAAGAACTGAAATTGTAGAATGAAGAAATTGAAAACATATCGCTCAGGTTGGATCGTATTAACTCTCGCCTGTTTTATGCTCTTGTATTCTAATCTTGCTCAAACACAGTGCAGGTATTTCGCAAAACGTAAATGTTTGCCAACTTTACAACAGGATGGCTTTGCATTTAGTGGACAATTAAATAATGTGACTCTTTTAGAAGGAGATAAAGTTGACATTGTTCTCACATTTCAGAAAGGAAAAACCTATAGATTAATGGTCTGCTTTCAGCCTATCTTAGGTGATGTTACCTTCAACTTGTTAGACAAAAACGGATCTATCGTATTTAACAGTGAAGAGGCCGATACTAATATTTTTGATTTCAATGTAGAATCTACCCAGCAGTTTACCTTAGAAATTACTGTTCCTTCTGCCGAAACAACGCATGGCATTCTCCACGAAGGTTGTGTGTCTGTTTTACAAGGATATAAGTAAATTGTTAATGCCGTCAGCTATTGGCGCGGGCCTAATTTTAATTTAAGGTGGATTATTATATAATTAAAGGGCACTACTTAGAATGCCAAAGAAGAGAAGAGAATTCATAAAAAAAATCATGCTAGCAGGAATCGGTGTAGAACTAGCGCCGAGTATTATGCAAGCTTCAGAACGCTTGAGTTCAAATGAAGCAAATCTATTAACAATTGGTGGTCAAGATGGGAATTATTGGGAACGAGTAAGTAGAAAATTTCCATTATTGAAAAAGTATTACTATTTCAACAATGCTGCACTAGGATCTACACCCGATTGTGTGTCAAAAGCCGTCCATGATTGTTCAGCTATACTAGAATCTACTGGAGATACAGGTCATCATCTCATACAAAACTTACGTACAAACATCGCTTCGTTTTTAGGAGCTAATGCCACAGAAATAGCATTAATTCGAAATGCTACTGAGGGAATGAACATTGTTGCCAATGGAATCAAATTAGAGCCCGGAGATGAAATCGTTATTACTACTCATGAACATGTAAGTGGTACAATGCCATGGGTACGTGTTGCTCAGATTACAGGCGCTAAAATTGTTTTCGCTGAACTGGAATTCAACGGTGAATCAAATTTTGAAAAAATACTGGCAGTCACAACAGTTAAAACAAAAGTTATTGTCTTTTCTCATGTAACCTGCACAACTGGCATGGTGCTACCTGTTAAAAAAATTGCTGACTGGTGCAGAAAAAATAATGTTTACTCATGTGTAGATGGAGCACAGTCTGCAGGAATGATCCCCGTAGATTTACATGATTTAAATGTTGATTTCTATACCACTTGTGGACATAAATGGCTATACGGGCCAAAAGAGACCGGGATGTTATATATTTCTAAAAGAAATTTAAACACATTAGGCGGAGGATATGTCGGTGCATACTCTGACGCCAATTACGATGCTAAAAACGGACTGTTAGAGCTTAAAAATGAAGCCAGCAGGTATGAATACGGCACGCGCAACACTTCGTTAATTGTTGGACTAGGAAGAGCCGTAGATTTTATTAAAGAAATCGGAATAGAACGCATTCAAAACCGCGGCGCAGCGTTAAAGACGTATTTATATGATTATCTAAAGGACATGCCTGATGTTGAAATATTCACTCCGAATAATCCAGAATTTTCTGCTTCTATTTTAACTTTCCGATTAAAAAAACTCGATTATAAAAAAGTACAAAAATTACTTATGTCTAAATATCAAATACGAATTCGAGGGATCTACGAAAATAAAATCAAGGGCATTAGAGTGTCTTGTGCCTGCTACAATTCTGAAACTCAAATCGATATCCTAGTTGCTGCTTTAAAAGAAATAATGAATGAATAATGTTTGTTTTCGTTGATTAATCTACTACTAATCTCCTAGATAAAACGGCTGAACCAACTTGAATTCTAACCATATAAACGCCTTTACTCAGCCTTCCTGTATCAATGGTACATATTTGTTTCCCCGACGGTTTTTTAGCGTAATCATAAACATCAACTACCTTTCCGACCATATCCAATACTTGCATATTTATTTTATCAGATTTCAATAGGTAAATTTCTATGTTGGCTTGATCTTCTGCAGGATTCGGATAAATATTCACGTATTTAACCGTTTCCAATTCTGCTACTCCGATAGTAGCGTCTAGATTGATATCATCAACATATATATTATTACCACCACCCCCAGCATAAGTAATCATGAATCTAAAGTTCGGCGTCCAATAAGTTGAGTTGATATTGGTCACGTTCACCTCTGCCCACTGACTAGAGGATGGAACAAAATTACCGCCCTGTTCTGGAGCTGTTCCAATAACTGCTGGCGAAATATTCTTTCTTAGTACCCAAGACACACCACAATCCGGACTTGCCCAAACTTCTAGTTTATCCGTATTCGTTGTATTTCTTCTTGCGAATGCATATTTAAAACTCAAGTTCACGGCAGATGCATTCTCGAGATTCATTGTACTACTTATAAAGCTATCATCTGTACCACTATTAGGAGAGCTGTTGTTAATCCAAATAGATTTTGAACCTGAGGATCCAACTCCGTTCTTAATCTGCCATTGTGCACCATCTTGGCTATCAACATACCAATCAAGATTTGGCACTGAAGCAATAGATTCGAACCCCTCCGAAAACGGCACAGTTCTACCCGTAGTTGGCAAAACAGAAATGTAAGCTGTTTTTGTTGTTGTTTCAAACGCCGAACCATCTGTGACCTCGAGAGTAACAGGATAAACTCCTGGAGCGCCATAAGTTATGGAAGGATTTTGTGTTGTTGAGGATGAGGGTGTACCTCCAGTAAACGTCCATGACCAACCTGTAACATTATTGTAAGATGCATCTGTAAATTGTATTACATCTCCAGAACATACTTCAAATTCATCTGCGAAAAAATCTGCCTTGCATAAGTCTGTAGGTGGAGCGTCTGCACCAACAGCGATGAGATTCGATGATTGCCAGATATTATTTCTTCCTCCTGTAGAGGATGTAAGCGCAATACGCATCCTGTCTACCTGACCTTGTGTATACATCTTCGAACAATAGGAGTATTCCATGTAATTCTCAACATTATCTATCTGGTTGAAACCCCAATAACCGTTATCCCCAGAACAGGAATTAGATGTGAGAAGGCAAGCGGTTACCCCAATGCATTCAGGTGTATCATTTACACCGTCATCATCTCCACAATTTGAACTGAGACCTGGGTTATTACTTGGCCCCCAGCAATGGCTTAAGTTTAACCAATGACCAACTTCGTGCGTCAACGCTCTGCTTCGACTTGGACTACCCGTACCCAAGGATCCGACATAACTGTGCTGGATCCAAATACCATTAGCCATTCCTGTTGAAAATCCTGGATTTGTGGTATATCCTGCTGCACCGCCAATATCACTCGCAACAAAAATATTTAAATACTCATCCCCTGGCCAACTGTTGTTATATACGTCATTACCATCGATGATGGCTTGAACTTGATTTCCTCCGTTATTTCCTTGATAGGTGTAATAGGAGTCAGTTCTAGTAATGCCATTAAAACAATTACCATTAGGAGCAATCGTAGCAAGAGCAAATTCAATTTCACTGTCTGCTGGCATACTAGAGAAATTGGCATTAACGGCAGACGCATCGGTATTATTTAACCTGTAATCTCTGTTTAGAATAGCAATAGCGTCCACTACTTGATCGTACGTTATATTCTCTACGCCGTTTTGATGCAGGACATGAAATACAACTGGGATTGTGTAAATCGTTCCTGATTTCGCAAGCGAATTAGCGGGTTTATTTTTTAGAAATTCTTGGTATTCTCTTTCCAACGCTTGTTGACGAAGCGTATACAAAGATTTCATAGCTGGGTGCTTTTCAAACATTTCTTGCATTTTCCAATGAGAACCACAAAACTCTAATTCTTCTCCAGACCTAATACCAAGATGTTTTTGCTCTGCTCTTCTTTCCTTAACTGATTTCAGCTCATTTTGAGCATTTGAATTTGCACCAAACAATAGGATGCAAGCAACAATAATTAAATTCTTCATAACTTGTATTAAACAATTAAATAGTAGCCTTGTTCGCTATTTGATGAAAAACAAGAAAGAGACAGCGACTTAAAAGTACTAAACTTCAGGGTGTCAAAAGTCTAGTTTCTGACTAATGGTTGAAATTGGCTGTAAAAGGCAAGTTTTAGCTATCCTACGACTAATTATTAATCTCTAATAGTCGTTCAATATCCTTTATTGTTCCAAAAACCACTAATGTGTCTGTTTCGAATACTTTAGTGTCAGAACCCGGAACACCTATCGTGTGATGCGCCTTTACAACCTGACCATTCACTTCTTCCTCAAACTCTCTTTTAAGTGTAACTAAAGTTAATCGATAGCGATCTCTTAAACCAATGTCCTCAACAGTACGATTGGCTATGCCCTTTGGAGTTTTTATTTCCGCAATTTCATAATTATCTGGTAATTGTAGAAATGAAATAATACTAGGGTTCATCAATGTTTCTACAACATCCTCGGCGACCGCATCTTCGGGAGTTAATATTTCGGTTACACCTATCTTTTCAAGTATGGTACGTTGCTGTTCACCACTTGCTCGAGCAATGATTCTTTTAATCCCCATATCTATTAAATGCACACACGTTAAAATTGTTGCTTCAAAGTTCTCGCCGATTGCAATAACTGCAGCATCTACATCCTCTATGCTTTGGGAAAGAAGGTTTTTCTTTAAGGTGCAGTCCATTGTTACCGCGAGGGCCACGTCATCTTTTAATCCTTCTATTTTATCTTCAGAAAAATCAAAACAATAGACTTCTGCCCCTTTTTTCGCCAGCTTAAGAGCAATCTGACGTCCGTATCTACCCACTCCAAAAACTACAAACTTATTTCCTTCCATATATTAAAGGTACAATTTAACCCAATGCTTGCTTCAAGTCACTTACCAAATCCACGCTGTCTTCAGCGCCAACACTCAACCGTATTAATGAATCCACAACTCCACTCTTTTCACGCTCTTCTTTTGGGATAGAAGCATGCGTCATTGTTGCGGGGTGACCAATAAGCGATTCAACACCACCTAAAGATTCTGCAAGAGCAAACAATTTCACTCTTTTCACAATCTCTAGTGCATCATCTATATTATTTCCTTTTAACGTAAATGAAATCATTCCCCCAAAGCCACACATTTGCTTTTTCGCAACCTCATGGTTTTGGTGAGATTCCAAACCAGGCCAATATACCTTTTCTACCTTCTCATGATTATCAAGGAAATTTGCAATTACCTCACCATTTTCACAATGTCGTTGGATTCTTAAATGCAATGTTTTAAGGCCTCGCAATACTAAAAAAGAATCCATTGGACCACACACGGCACCAGAAGAATTTTGTATTCGATAAATCTCTTGTGCTAAACTTTCGTCTTTGGTTACCAATGCTCCCATTACTACATCCGAATGGCCACCTAAATATTTTGTAACAGAATGCATAACTAAATCTGCGCCTAAATCAAGAGGCGTTTGGAGATACGGCGTTGCAAATGTATTGTCAATTCCTAAAATCGCTCCACAATCTTTGGCGATTTCCGATAAAGCGCTAATATCAATGATATTCATCATTGGATTGGTTGGCGTTTCTGCCCAAATTAACCGCGTATGTTCATTTACTTTCTCTTTTACATTTTCGGGATTCCCCATCGGAACAAAATGAAATTTAATCCCGTATTGTTCAAATATCGTTGTAAATATCCTATATGTTCCACCATATAAATCATTGGTTGATATAACTTCGTCACCCGGTTTTAACATCTTAATCACACAATCGATTGCTGCCATTCCAGAACCAAAACAAGCACCATACCGGCCATTTTCTAGCTGAGCAAGCGCATTTTCTAAAGCATTCCTTGTTGGATTGCCCGTTCTGGAGTATTCGTACCCTTTGTGATTACCTACACCATCCTGAACGTATGTTGACGTTTGAAATATTGGTGTCATTATTGCCCCTGTCGAAGGGTCTGGCTCAACGCCAGCATGAATGGCTTTTGTGCCAAACTTCATATTAGTTACATCTTCCATAATCGCACGAAATTACATTTTTCTATCATTTGGCACACAGAATTCTAAGCGAATTAAATCTGTACTTTCGCAGAAACAATTTTAATGTTAAAGATTTCCATATTTCTTTTGGCCTTATTGCCTCACTTTATTTGTGCTCAAAGCATCGTGTCTGGCCCTTTTCAAGGTCATACCACTTTTAATTCCACAAAAGTTTGGTTTCTAGGTAAATCTCTTGAAAGAGTAAGCTATAAAGCAACGAATCTTACAGACTCTACTGACATTCACACCGGAAGCGCATTGCCAGAAACCAGCTTTTGTTTTAAGAACAAGTGTCCTTTTAAATTTAAACTTGATGGACTTTCAGAGGGCGCCACTTATCGTTTAGAAATTTCAAGGAATAACCAGCTTCTTTCGAGGGGGAAAATAAAAACGATTAAGAACTATGATGTTGACGATTTTTCATTTTTGATTGGCTCTTGTGCATTTATTGGAACAGGAAAAGACCATTTGTATAAACTATGGAATAGCACAAGAATCTTCAATACTTTAGCCAAAGAAGAAGAAGGAGATTTCATGCTTTGGATGGGAGATAACGTTTATTTAATGGGTAATGAGCTAACCTCTAAAAAAAACGCATTAAAACGATATATCCGAGTGAGGAAGCACAAAAAACTCAACCGTTTTATGAAAAAGAAATTTCATTATGCCATCTGGGATGATCATGATTTTGGTCCAAACAATTGCGATGGAAATTTCGCAGGTAAGGAGAATTCAAAAGCAATTTTTGAGTCTTTTTGGCAAAACCCGAATGATGCACATCAAAATGGTATTTATTACCAATTTAAATATGCAGACATTGAAATCTTTATGCTTGATGATCGATACAACAGAGAAGACTTAAATGAGCCGAAAGAAATGCTAGGAACCGAACAATTAGCTTGGTTAAAAAAGGGATTAAAAGAGTCGAATGCATCGTTCAAAATAATTGTTTCAGGAAATCAGGTGCTTAATACAGTAGGTGGGCATGAAAGTTTTTCGCACTATGAAACAGAAAAAATAGCCCTGTTTGATTTCATCCGCGAAGCCAAAATTAGTGGCGTAATGTTTTTTTCTGGAGATCGGCACCACAGTGAAATTCTTAAAGTGCAAATCCCTCACAATTATCCTATCTATGATTTTACTTGTTCTGCACTAACAAGCTGGAGATATCCCTGGCGAAAAATGTCTAAAGAACGGAATAATGAGCTTCGTGTTGGAGAACTGATTTTAAAACATAATTACGCTGTAATTACTATCTCAGGTATTGAACACCAAAGAATTTTCACGATTACCTTTAAAAATAAATTTGGGAAAGTATTGCACCAATATACCGTTAAGCAACAAGAAATTTCCTTTTAGTAGCTAATCTCAACAAAAAGGGGTCGAGCCGACATAAACATGCCAATTGCATTACTAATTTTGGTCTATGAAGAAAATCTACTATTTGAAAACTTGTTCTACTTGTATTAGAATTCTTAAAGAACTAAATGTGGCGACTGAAGTTGAAGTTCAAGACATCAAAACACAGGCAATCACGGAAAATCAATTGAACCAGATGAAAAAAATGGCTGGTTCCTATGAAGCCTTGTTTAGCAGAAAAGCAATGAAATATAGAAAATGGAACTTACATGAAAAAGTACTTTCTGAGCAAGATTACAAATTCTATATTTTAGAAGACTATACTTTTTTAAAAAGGCCTGTAATTATGAATCAGGACACCATCTTTATAGGTAATTCTAAAGAAACAGTGGAATTAGCCAAAAAAAGTTTGCATGCTTAAAAATGCAACTGCACATCTCGCTGTTTTTGGAGCAAATCTGATTTACGGGATGAACTATGTTTTAGCAAAAGGCCCTATGCCCGATTACGTGCAGCCAAGAGGTTTCATATTTATGCGGGTTGTGGGAGCTTTGGGCCTTTTTTGGTTGTTTCGTCTACTATGGCGCAAACAATCTCAAGGGAAATCGCAAAAAATCGCAAAAAAGGACTATGTAAGATTACTTTTTTGCGGACTTTTCGGAGTCTGTCTTAACCAAATGTTATTCTTTGAAGGACTGTTTAGAACCTCGGAGATTAATTCTTCTATCATGATGACTTCGAACCCATTAATTGTCTTGATAATTGCGGCTCTATTCATAAACGAAAGAATTACAGGACCCAAAATAATCGGAATAATTATTGGTGGAATTGGAGCTACTTTAATTATTCTTTCAGGTGATCGTTCCGTTGAAGGCTCTTCTCGTTTTGGGGACCTATTAATTTTAGGCAATAGTGCCTGTTATGCGATTTACCTGGTTAGTGTTAAACCGTTAATGAAAAAATACCATCCTATGCTGGTCATATCGTGGGTATTCTTATTTGGGGCGCTTTTTGTTATTCCACTCGGCTTTGGACAATTTACTGAAATCAATTGGGACATGCCGCCAAGTATTATTGGAAGCATTTTATTTGTCATAATCGGAACCACCTTTTTTGCTTACCTCTTTAACATCTACGGCGTAAGTAAACTAAATGCATCTGTCGTCAGTTCATACATCTATTTGCAACCCGTATTAGCTACTATTTTCGCACTAATTATCAGTTACGATGAAAAAGTTGGGGGAATAACTTATGAAAAAATTGGTTATGCTTTTCTGATTTTTATCGGGGTTTATCTAGTCAGCAAACCTCAAAAGAGTCACATGCGAGCATAGATAAATCGTTAAAAAAATATTATACGCAGCACATTGAATAAACCTGATTCCATTTTGTAACTTCGTCTCGAAGCAATTTGTGTTTATGATACTATCGATGACAGGCTACGGCAAGGCCGAAGGTACTATTGGCAATAAAAAGTTCTCTATTGAACTGCGATCGGTTAATAGTAAACAATTTGATCTCAATGTCAGAATGCCCTCCGTCTATAAAGAGAAAGAAATTCCATTACGAAATAAACTTTCTAAACTATTGGTTCGTGGAAAAATTGATTTATTTATTCATTTCGATTCCAATGGCGAAGAGGTTAACAGCACCATCAATACGACTGTTGTAAAACGTTATTTTCGTCAAGTTCAAGAACTTTCAGTAGAGCTCGGACTTAATACAGAACAAGCAATGACTGATCTACTTCGTCTACCCGATGTAATGAAACAAGATCGCAAAGAAATAGATGAGGATGAGTGGGGGCAAATTATGCACCTGATTGAAAACGCGGTAGAAAAATTTATCACATTTCGGAAACAAGAAGGTATTTCGCTTTTTGAAGATTTTAAACTAAGAATAGATAATATTGAGGATTGCGCTAATCGAGTTGTTCCTTTTGAACAAGAGAGAACAAAAGGAGTTAGAGAGAGAATAGAAGGGCTTTTTGCTGAATTTCAAGACAAAGAACATCTTGACTCTAATCGAATGGAGCAAGAAATGATTTACTACCTAGAAAAATTAGACATTACAGAAGAACGCGTTCGGTTAGCAAATCATTTGAATTATTTCCGAGAGACTTTGAATAATGGTAAATCTCAAGGAAAGAAGCTGGGATTCATTGGACAAGAAATTGGGCGAGAAATAAATACTATGGGGTCCAAGGCGAATCATTCAGAAATTCAAAAATTAGTAGTTCAAATGAAAGATGAGCTTGAAAAAATCAAAGAACAAGTGCTTAACGCACTTTAAGTAAAAGTTCATACATGTATTAATTGAACATGAAACAGGGTAAAGCAGTTATATTTAGTGCTCCATCTGGTGCCGGTAAAACAACCATAGTCAGGCATTTACTTTCTCTTGACTTTGATTTAGAATTCTCTATCTCTGCAACAACAAGATTATTAAGAGGCAATGAAACCAATGGCAAGGACTACCATTTCCTCAGCGTTCCTGATTTCAAAAATAAAATTGCAGCTGACGATTTTATTGAATGGGAGGAAGTTTATCCTGACCATTTATATGGCACACTAAAATCAGAAATAAATAGGATTTGGTCTAACGGCAAGCACGTGATTTTTGATGTTGATGTTGATGGCGGTATCAATCTAAAAAAACACTTTAAAGAAACCGCTTTAGCGATTTTCGTTCAACCTCCGTCTTTGGTTGTTTTAGAAGAAAGATTACGCTCGCGACAAACAGAAACAGAAACAAACATTAGACAACGAGTTGAAAAAGCGAATACAGAGCTTACCATGGCTAAACATTACGATCACATTTTGACCAATCATATTCTTGAAGATACCTTGGAGGAAGCCGAATTAGTAGTTGGAAATTTTTTGAACGCCTAAAAGACGGGCAGGTAAATCAGTATTGATGCAAACTAGAATTAAGAAAAATAAAAATATTGGGCTGTTCTTCGGTTCTTTTAATCCCATCCACGTAGGTCATTTAATAATCGCGAATCACATGGCTCAGCAGGATTTGATTGATGAAGTCTGGTTGGTTGTTTCTCCACACAACCCACATAAAAAAAAGGATTCGTTGCTTTCTGACCTCAATCGATTTTACATGGTCAACTTGGCAATCGAAGACAATCAAAAATTGAGAGCTTCTAATATCGAGTTCAAACTCCCCCAGCCTTCGTACACGGTCGACACTTTAACCTATATCCAAGAAAAGTACCCCGAATTCCATTTTTCTATCATTATGGGCGAAGACAATATGCGTTCTTTTCATAAATGGAAAAATTACGAGGACATTATTAGTAATTACAATGTCTTTGTCTACCCTCGAAATCTAACGGATCAAGAAGCCAAAGAACGTCCGATAGAAAATCATTTTTTAGAGCATGAGAAGTTCCATTTTGTTGATATTCCTGTCATGAAAATAGAAGCAAGCCACATCCGAAATTTGATTAAAGAGGGAAAAGACACACGTTACCTATTAACCGAGCCCGTAGCTAAGTACTGCGAGGAAATGGGGTTTTACAAATAAACCGGCCATAACGTAATTCCCTTTTTTGCAATAAAAAAATCCTACTTTTGAGTATGTTCAAGACCCTAACTACCTTCCAAAAAAGAAGCATGCTCTTTTTAATCCTCGCTTTTTTAATTCAAGGTGCGGTCATTTCAGTTTTAATCTACTCGTTGAATCTATCGGATGCACGACTCCAAAGCCTTGGTAATGTGTTGGATGAAATGGCTGATGATCGTATTGTATACAGCATGCAATTAGAGCAAGATATGCCCGTTAAAACGAATATCTTAATAGAAGATGAAGTAAATGTAAACATCAATATGCTTGTAGAAAGCGAAATCCCATTTACCGCTGAAATCCCGGTCAATGAAAACTTATTGATCCCGTTTAAAATAGGTGTTCATGACTATATACGATTAGATACTACCATTGAAATTACCGAAGACGTAAACATATTTGTGAAGGACACGATTCCTCTTGATCAAAGAATGAAAATTCAAATGTTCGGGGAGAACAAAAATACAGGAGAAATACGTGGCCCTTCTATGAGAATCAAAAGCGATATCCCATTGAATCAGAACTTATTAATTGAGTTCAGAGAAACCATGCCAATTAATAGCATCGTGCCCATCGACATGCTTATAATTGATACGCTTCCTGTTGGATTAAGCCTACGGATACCTGTGGATGTTATGGTTCCTGTTAGAATTCCATTAAAAACCTCGGCAACGGTGTCTTTTTCAGAAAGTATGCCAATTGATGCTATTATTCCTATCAACATCAATGTTCCCATTGATATTCCTCTTAAAGAAACTTCATTAGCCAATTATTTCAAAAGAATGGCCAAAGGGATGCGCAATTTAACAAAGGTGGAGCCCGAAAAAGGTGCGTATCCAGAAATAGAAGCCAAAGATAAATGAGTTTAAACACCGACTAGGCCCAAAACCGATTCGAATAAAGCTTTGCCATCCATATTACTAAGCTCTTTATCAGCTGCACGCTCTGGATGAGGCATCATTCCAAATACATTTTTAGCTTCATTGCAAATACCCGCAATGTTATCTGCAGATCCATTTGGGTTTGAATCTTCATTTACCAAGTTATTTTCATCGCAATACCTAAATAAAACCTGATCATTACTGGCAAGGGTGTCTAATGTATTTTTATCTGCGAAATATCGCCCTTCCCCATGTGCAATTGGAATTTTGTAGGCTTTGTCATGGTTCAAAGCCTTAGTTAAATTCGCCGTTTTACTTTCGGGCTTTAAAAAAACATTTTTGCAGATGAACTTCTGGTTGTTATTGTGTAGCAATGCTCCAGGCAACAAACCACATTCACATAAAATTTGAAAACCATTACATACTCCCAGCACAAAACCGCCCGAATTAGCATGTTCAATGACTTTCTCCATAATCGGAGAATATTTTGCAATCGCTCCCGAACGGAGATAATCACCGTATGAAAATCCTCCTGGCAACACAATGAAGTCTGTCCCTTGCAGATCAGTATCTTTATGCCATAGATTAATCACTTCTTGCCCCAACATCGTTTCCAGCACATAAATCATGTCTTGATCACAATTAGAGCCTGGAAAAGTTACAACACCAAATTTCATATAGTTCCTTATTTTGAAGTACAAAAATAACGATTTACTGAGTTAAGAAAGCGCATCTTCTAAAAAATATTAGCAATTAATGGATAATAAATATTTAATACGATTAAAATATTGATTAGGTAGAATACGCTCCCCGCAATTTTTTGGTTTTTTGCATAGAAAAAATAAAAGGAACTCAAGAAAGAGGCGAGAATTGCACCTAAAAAAACAGCCGGTATTTTATATTTCAAAAGCATGTAAACACCCGACAACAACAATATAATAAGCCCCATGAAAAGAATGATATTAGAAATCCTTTTAAACCTTAACGAACTTCTTTTTTGCCGTTTTAGGAAAGCCTGCGCACCAAGAATAGCCATAAAAAGAACTACAAAAACACTGATCCCAATTTTAATCCAAGTTGTTGAAATGAAGCTGAACTTGTATTGGTCTTTGGGGAATAATGGTGTAAGAAAAGTGCTCGGTTCATCCACAATAAAGTGGTAAAAAAGTAAAAACAAAAAAGGCACTGTCAAACCAATCAGACCCAGGACGTGTTCTCTCCAAACAAATGGCCTTAGAACCGCTAATGTGCTCCAAGCAAGAAGATAAAAGCCAATGTAGTATTCGTAAAATATTGCAGCGATTCCTAAAAAGAAACCAGCGTCGAACATCATTCTGCGAGCGTCAGTAGCCCTCTTAATATGAAATAAACGCCTTATTGCGAGTACCATAAAAAAATTAGATAGTATGATTGGATGTAAGAGTTGATAATCCGAAAAGACACTCATTACTACAACATAAGTATAGGCGGGTAAAAATGTGTGTTTTTCAAAAAATTCTTCTCGATTAATGGTTGAATTAAGTAGTACTGCACTTACCAGAATAATAACCATGGCCACAAGTTGGTCTACAAAACCGTACTTAAAACATCCCTTTAATAATGAAAAAATCGTAGACGAATCCTGTATTGATTCTGCGTTAACCCCCTCCAATATTTGCCCCAACCACAATAGAGAAATCACTAAGGGTAGGCCAAACAAAACCAACGCATAATTCGACTTATAGTAAGAATATATCACAGTTTATAAATATAGTTTTTTCATCTGTTGATTTATTCTTTACATTTGTTCCAATACTAAATTAATAGCATGGATTGGTTAGCATATGCCCTCGGAGATTTTTTTGTTTGGACTTTTGAAAACTTATTGGTTCCTTTTGGAGATCTTGGGAATTCTGAAAACTTTTGGTTTATCAGTCCTAATTTCTTATTCGTAATGCTTGGTTTTCTAGGTCTTGGCTTGTGGTTATCAATTCAGTCAAAATACAATAAGGCTGCAGCAAGCGACCCGAATCAAATCAAGTAAGTCCTCTTGTATTTTTAGGTTTTTTGATTTTTCTTAATTAAATCAAAACCTAAATCTTTTCGAAAGTAACGATTTTCAAATTGTATCTTGTGCGCAGATTCGTACGATATTTTAAGTGCTGTTTCGATGTCTTTCCCATAAGAAGTTACGGCTAAAACTCTTCCTCCATTCGTTTTAATCAAGCCACTATCGTCCTTCGTTCCTGCATGAAAAACAATACTGTCTTCTATAGCATGCAATCCTTTTATTACTTTACCTTTTTCATAATCTTCTGGATATCCTCCTGAAACCATCATCACCGTAGAAGCAGTGCGAGGATCAATTTGTACATCTCTCTCCGACAAGGTTCCTGTTGCAATTCCATCAAATAATTCCAATAAATCAGATTTTAACCTTGGCATCACTACTTCCGTTTCCGGATCTCCTAGACGACAATTGTATTCTATTACATATGGGTCTCCTTTTACACTTATCAACCCAAAGAAAATAAAACCAGAATAATCAATTCCTTCCGCTCTCAACCCTTTAATTGTCGGAATAATTACTTGATTGTCCACTTTGTCCATAAAATCTCTATTGGCAAAAGGGACTGGTGATATAGCTCCCATTCCGCCAGTATTCAAACCTGTATCGGCCTCTCCAATGCGCTTATAATCTTTAGCTTCGGGAAGAATTTTGTAGCTTTTTCCATCGGTAATTACAAACACAGATACCTCAATTCCAGCCAGGAATTGCTCAATAACAACAGTACTGCTTGCCTCTCCAAATTTTTTCTCAGCAACCATCTTCCTTAGCTCTGATTTTGCTTGATTTAAATCATCTAATATCAGAACTCCTTTTCCTGCGGCTAATCCATCTGCTTTTAACACATAAGGCGGCGACATTTTCTCTAAATACGCATACCCACTTTCTAAATTTTCTTCAGAAAAAGAACTGTATTTAGCCGTAGGAATATTATACTTTTTCATGAAGGCTTTGGAAAAATCTTTGCTTCCTTCAATAATCGCGCCTTCCTTTTTTGGTCCGATAATCGTGATTCCTGAGAGCTCTTCTTTGTCCTCAAAGTAATCATGAATTCCATTCACTAACGGATCCTCTGGTCCAACAACTACAATTTGCACGTTATTTTCGAGCGCAAAAGATGCGATTCCGTCAAAATCTGTTAAAGAAAGTGCCACATTTACTCCCAGAGAGGCTGTTCCTGGATTCCCTGGAGCAATATATAAGTTCTCAAGCTGAGAAGACTGCGCTAATTTCCACGCAATAGCATGTTCTCTTCCGCCAGATCCAAGTACTAAAACATTCATGATTTCCGATGTGTTTCGTTGATGATTTATCTACCGTACAAAGATGCAAAGAATGAGCACCATGACCGTATTTTTTTGTCAACAAAAAGCCCGACTTCATAACAGAAATGAGTCGGGCTGAAATCAAAATAATTTTTCGTCTGCTAATTAGCGACGCGCTTTATACTACAGCCTTTCTGTCTAGTTTGTGCTGGGTTAATTTTTTCTCCTTTAGCAATTTTAGAAATAGCATTTTTCAGCCAATGCTCTTTCACCATCTTTGGATCACTTACATTGTCATCAATAGCCCCGGCATAAGCCAGTTTATTACTCGAATCAAACAAGAATACATGTGGCGTAGTTCTCGCACCAAAAGCATTTGCAATAACGCTTCCTTCATCTAGCAAATAGCTGGCCTTTAATCCTGCTTTTTTTGCCCTTTTAATCATATCATCCATTGATTCTCCCTTACCTCTTCTCGCTTCATTACTATTAATAAGAGCCATCCCAATCTTATTCTCTTGAGCAATATTGTATAACTCATTGTACCTGCCTTCCCATCCTTTATTGTCTTTTCCACCAACAACAAACGGGCATGTATTACATGAGAAAATGATTAAGGTTCCATTTTCTTTTTTTAAATCCGTTAGCGTCATCGATTTCCCGCTAGTAGCTAACATTTTAGCATTAGCACTGGGCATGTTTGCGCCAACTTCAATGGTTTTTATTTCTCCTTTTTCAAAAGTAAATGCAAAAGTTACAATGGTAGCCAGAAGCATCAATAACAATCCTGTTTTTTTCATTTTTAATGTTTTAAATATTGTTGACTTCGGCCTCTTGCCTTGTCAAATAGTCGGTGAAAGATTCGAAATCAAATCAATTCCCGGTATAGTAACAAAAATTACAGCGGTAAGTTCCCGTGCTTTTTTTTAGGTAGACTCACAGACTTATTTCGAAGCATTGAAAAAGCTCTAATTAACTTTTCTCTCGTATCCTGAGGCTTAATGACTTCATCGATATATCCTCTGGCCGCTGCATTGTAGGGATTGGCAAATAATTCAGCATATTCCAATTCTTTTTCTTTCCATTTATCTTCTGGATTGTCCGCTTGTTGAATTTCAGATTTGAAAATTATTTCTGCTGCACCTTTAGCACCCATAACAGCAATTTCAGCTGTCGGCCAAGCATAATTCATGTCGGCTCCAATGTGTTTAGAATTCATTACATCATATGCGCCACCATAGGCCTTTCTTGTAATAACAGTAACCCTTGGCACTGTAGCTTCGCTGAAGGCATACAACAATTTTGCACCATTCGTAATGATTGCATTCCATTCTTGATCTGTTCCGGGCAGAAATCCTGGAACATCTTCGAAAACAAGTAAGGGAATATTGAAACAATCACAAAAACGCACAAATCGAGCCCCTTTCTTTGATGAGTCCACATCCAAGACTCCCGCTAACACTGCTGGTTGATTCGCTACAATGCCAATCGACTTACCACCTAAACGCGCAAATCCAACAATAATATTTTCCGCATATTTTTCATGAACTTCAAAAAAAGATTCTTCGTCAACTGTCCCATTAATTACTTCCCGCATGTCATACGGCTGATTGGGGTTTTCCGGTATTATTGTGTTCAGATTTTCTCGAAGCTCATTGCCTTGTTTGTAATGCATTGAAGGTGGATCTTCTTCACAATTTTGAGGCATAAAAGACAACAGTTGTTTAATGTTGTTAATCGCCTCAATTTCATTAGCACAAGAGAAATGTGTTACACCAGACTTTTCTGAATGCGTAGATGCGCCGCCCAATTCTTCGGCTGTTACCTCTTCGTTAGTAACGGTTTTTACTACGTTCGGCCCCGTAACAAACATATAAGAGGTATTCTCTACCATTAAAATGAAATCGGTAAGTGCAGGAGAGTACACGGCACCGCCAGCGCATGGACCCATAATACCCGAAATTTGCGGAACCACGCCACTTGCTTTGGTATTTCTGTAGAAAATATCTGCATAACCCCCTAATGAAACCACCCCTTCCTGAATACGAGCGCCACCAGAGTCATTTAATCCAATTATAGGCGCTCCGTTCTTCATAGCAAGGTCCATCACTTTGCAAATTTTTTCAGCATGAGCCTCTGCTAATGATCCGCCCAAAACAGTAAAGTCTTGAGAGTACACGTAAACCAGTCTACCAGCAATTGTTCCATAACCCGTTACAACACCATCTCCAAAAAACTTCTTTTTATCCAATCCAAAATTGACAGACCTGTGCTGAACCAGCATACCCATTTCTTCAAAACTTTCCTCGTCTAGTAAAAAATGTATTCTTTCACGAGCAGTTAGCTTGCCTTTTTTGTGTTGTGCAGCTATTCTTGCTTCTCCACCACCTGTTTTTGCCTCGCTCTTTTTTTGATCCAGGCTCTTATATTTATCTTTCATAAGCG
>JABJPZ010000168.1 GCA_018663635.1 Crocinitomicaceae bacterium | reverse complement strand
ATCACTGATGCGGGCTCTTTACTGGATAATGCACCAAAACTCTTTCCATAAACTGCAGCAAAATCAACGTCAATGACGTAATGATTAATGGGATATGTCTTCCATGTGGGATGTGTGACTTCGTATTCTGTAGAAGTTATTGAATCGTTATGGGTATAGCCCCAATAGTGCTCTGTAATAAAAGCCGCTTCACTATCAGGTTGTATGGTATTTGGATTAGGGTCGCAATTTGCGGCCAGCTTATACCAATTGTCTTTCATGCGCCATTCGTAAATCACATTCAGGCTCCGATCGTCTTCAAACCAGATGTGCTTCATTGGCAAGGTTTGGTAATTTTCTTTGTACACTTTATTGGCGATAAAAGTAATGGCTGGTTTTGGAACAATTTCTTTGATGAATACTACGCCTCTTTTCCATTCCCCATTTTGTAAATGTCGCACATAGAATCGCAAATTAACTTCTTCAAAATTTACGTGAAAAGGTATTTTTACTCCTTTTATTTTGGTGTTTACAAACATGAATCCAACAAGGCTCAGATAACAGCTGTCTTGCCATAGATCCAATTCAGTACCGTAAGGTAGATATGGTTTTAGCAACTCTGGTTCAACTTTGTAGTTTGCCAAAATTAGCTTTCTCCATTCGGCTTTAAGAAATGACATAATTATAAAGTAGTTTTATGTGTTAAATTGCGTTTGACTCAGTGCTAGGCTAATCGAGTGTGGCGCAACGTTAAAATAATCAATTAAAAACTATAGGATGATGTTGATATCGCAGGAAGGCAAAATTCTTCAAAGTTTTTAGTAAATTTTTGTACTTCCAAGATAATTTGAAAATTGTCATTTTAGAAATCGAATTCCGGTGATTCGTCACGTGAATTTTATATTTAGTCAGAGTGTGATATAAAAATGAGCTGTTTTTAATTTTATATTAATTATTAATGACACAATTCTTTTGATAATTTTTAATTAGATATTAGATTAATTTTTTTCGACAGATTGTTTTAATCATTGTAAAATTGACATTGAATTCCTATATTGTATTCGACTTCTTTTAAATGTTATTGCTTGCATTGATTAAGTCTATTACCATAAACGCCACCACTATGAACCTAATTGAAACCGAAGAAAACTACTTGTTTAATGCAAAAATGCTCTTAACTGTTTTGCTCAAGGAACATTTTAATAAAAGAAACAATCACATTACGCCATTCGAGCAAATTAAATTAACCAAGCTGGTAGACAGAATGATTGAAGGTGAAATTGATTATTTACATGATGATCCAGATTGCTATTTTGAGCTGTATAATCAAGATCATTTAAACAATTAATATCTATCTCAACTACTCTTCGACTATTTGAAAGGTAAATGAATCCGTTTCAAAGAGAGTCCGTTAGTTGAGAATTTCAAAAGTTGTTCCAAAAACAAGTAAAGTAGACCTGTCGTCTATTGAATTATGAAAAGTTTTCCAGCTGTATTGTATAGTCCTTCATTCGTAGAATAAATAGCGAAAAACAAATGACCTTTCGGAAGTTGATTGGCGGTTACTTGAAAGAAATTAAGTATAGTTAATTCTTTAAAAACCAAGTTTCCCGCTGCGGTGTAAATGGCAATTGTATGCTCTTTATTGGTACTGTTGTTGAAATAAATACGTGCTTGATCAGTGACCGGCTGTGGTCTAACTACATGTCCATTTTTCTCGATATCAATAATTTCAATGGAAAGGATTTTTGATTCATCAAAGAAACCAGGTTGTATCTTGTAGAAATTCCATCCACTTTCAGGGTTTTCATCCAGATAGGTGTAGGGTATAGGTTCTAAGATGCTTCCGCAAATACCACTAATAAAATGTGTCAGCTGAAAATTAATGCCATCACTCGATTTTAAAACCGAAATCCCATCACATGTGTTTCCTGAAGTGATATCCCAAGAAAGCAATACTTCATTTCCAGTAGAAGCGAGGCGAAAATTGGCCACAATTTCACCTTGTGCTGATGAAAACCCTACTTGGAACAACAGGACACACCAGATGAAATATTTACGAAAAAGTTGCATTGTATGAGTTCACACGCTTTAGGTCAGTTTAAAATTAAGCATTAATGTAATAACGAAGTACGACTGAAAATGTTTTGGGTCCTGTTTTTGTCGAATCTTAAGTTTATCAACCACATTTTGTTTAACAATATTTAATAAATGTTGAACAAAAGAAAGAATTCATTGTTAGAAGTTCGTAAGTAAATTTTAACATTAATAACAAGTTGTATGAAGTTTCTAGAAAAGTATTACCCGGTATTGCTAGCGTTTATCAGTTTTGTTCTCTCAGTGTCACTGT
>JABJPZ010000167.1 GCA_018663635.1 Crocinitomicaceae bacterium | reverse complement strand
GTATTGATGTTGTTGTTGATGATGTGGAAAAATGCCTCCTTATGGTCTTTTGCGGGGAAATTCTCCTCAGCACCCGCAAGGTCGAAGCCTACCACACCTTTGTCTTTATAGTCTACCGTTAGCTTAGCTAGTTCCATAGATACTTCTGGGGAAATGCTGCGGATGGAACTGATAATAATTCCAATCTGAATATTAAAAGTTTTTTCTGCCTGCTCTTTGCCCTTTAATACTGCAGATAAAACAGTTTCCAAAGATAACCCTCCATAAGTATGGAGCACCGGCGAAAATCTAATTTCCAATAACCGTACATTTTCACTAGCTGCATCTTCTGCTAATTCAAATGTAACTTGTTCTAGTGCTTGTTCTGTTTGTAAAACTTGGTTGATAATAGGAAACGCCTTTAAGTAATCCTCCAGGCTTTCGCAGTGGTCATCTACCTGCAGAAAATCTGTTAGCTCACCTTCTGTGTCGTATGGCAATTCGATGTCCTGCACCTTTGCCAGCTCCAAAATCGTAGCAACACGAAGCGAACCATCTAAATGGCAATGCAATTCAGCTTTTGGCAAGGATCGTATTAGCGAATCCGATAATTCCATGTACTAAAGGTAACTATGTTTAGCTAATTTTTCGCATTCTGAGGCTCTCAGGTGTTACTTCCAAATATTCGTTGGCTTGAATGTACTCCATGGATTCTTCCAGTGAAAAATTAAGCTTTGGTGCAATTTTCATGGCTTCATCGGAACCTGATTTACGCATGTTGGTTAGTTGTTTTCCTTTTACAACGTTTACCTCTAGATCGTTATCTCTGGTGTGCTCACCAATTACTTGCCCTTTATAAATAACGTCTCCTGGATCAACAAAAAAACGTCCTCGATCTTGCAATCTGTTAAGTGCAAATGCCGTTGAAGGACCTGCTTCCATAGAAATTAACGATCCTTTCATTCGTTCCTGCATGTCGCCTTTGTGCGGTGCAAACTCTCTAAATCGATGCGTCATTACGGCATTTCCAGATGTAGCCGTTAAAATGTTGTTTCTTAATCCAATTAGCCCTCTTGATGGAATGTCGAACTCTAAATGTTGTAAATCGCCTTTAGGCTCCATAACCAACAGGTCTCCTTTTCGTTGCGTTACTAATTCAATCGCTTTACCCGAAAAATCTTCTGGCACATCAATGACCAAAGTTTCGTATGGCTCGTGTTTCTGGCCGTCAATTTCTTTTATAATAACTTGTGGCTTTCCTACTTGCAATTCATAACCCTCTCTTCTCATCGTTTCTATCAATACAGAAAGATGAAGAATTCCTCTACCGAATACATTAAACTTGTCTTCTGTGTCTGTATCTTCTACTTTTAAAGCTAGATTTTTTTCCAATTCTTTATACAATCGATCCCTTAGATGTCTCGATGTAACGAATTTCCCCTCTTTTCCAAAGAAGGGAGAATTATTGATGGTGAATAGCATGCTCATGGTGGGTTCATCAACAGCAATTCTATCCAATGCTTCCGGATTTGTAAAGTCGGCTATGGTGTCACCAATTTCGAAATCATCTAAACCAACAATCGCACACAAATCACCAGACCGAACTTTATTGACTTTTGCTTTACCTAAACCTTCAAATACAAATAGTTCCTTAATTCGTACTTTTTTCTGCTGCCCATCTTTCATCAGCATATAATCTTTTCCGGCTTCCAAATTACCTCTAAATACTCTTCCAATGGCTATTCTGCCTGTAAAGGAAGAAAAATCCAATGAAGTAATTTGCATTTGCGGCGTGCCTTCCTGATAAGGTGCTTCTGGTATTTCAGAAAGCACACGATCTAATAACGGGATAATGTTGTCCGTTTGATCTTTCCAGTCTTCACTCATCCACCCTTGCTTAGATGAACCGTAAATGGTTGCAAAATCCAATTGTTCTTCCGTAGCATCTAAATTAAACATCAGGTCAAACACCTTTTCCTGAACTTCTTCTGGCGTACAATTCTCTTTGTCTACTTTGTTTACGACAACAATTGGTTTTAATCCAAGCCCTATTGCTTTACTAAGCACAAAACGAGTTTGAGGCATCGGACCTTCAAATGCATCTACTAAAAGCAGAACACCGTCAGCCATCTTTAGAACGCGCTCTACCTCACCTCCGAAATCGGCGTGACCAGGAGTGTCGATAATGTTGATTTTTACGTCTTTGTATCGAACCGAAACATTTTTTGAAAGGATTGTTATTCCACGCTCTCTTTCTAAATCATTGTTGTCAAGAATAAGGTCTCCCGTGTCTTTTCTATCATCAGCTGCTTCGCACTGTTGAATGATTTTATCTACTAATGTGGTCTTGCCATGATCGACGTGTGCAATGATGGCTATGTTTCTTATGGACTGCATCCTAATTATTTTAAGGGTGCAAAGGTAGTTTTAAATATTACTTGAGGCTTATTCCATTGACATCTTCTGTCAAATAATTATTATATATCAAAAAAGGTTAAGCTGATCGCCAGGTTCGGTATGGTTTTCTTTTCCCGAATCCTCTCTATTAGGAATTTGTGTGTTTTCACTTTTCCCCATTCCCTGTAAACCTATTTTATGCTCGATTTTGTAAGCGTGTTCAGGATTCAATCTTTGTCCGGTGGGGACTATCAGCTCCGCACCCGTTGCTGTTGGGTTTTTAATGGCCGAAGAAATGGGGTATGCATTCATTAACTCAGATGGATATACATTCATTATTTGACTGATGTCTGCGGCAGGCATGTGTGGGTCGAGCCACGCGCTTCGAAGCTCTTCCGAAACAATTACAGGCGATCTGTGATGACCAATTTGTTTCATCAAATGGTTTGGAGGAGCGGTAATGATAGCAAACGAACTGATCTCTTCCCCCGTTTCTGTGTTTATCCATTGATCATATATTCCCGCTAAGGAAAATGGATGGTCGCCTCTTAAATAAACTACGTAAGGTTTATCCAATCGTTCTTTTTGTGGCCCTTCCACAAAGCAATCTGCAATTACCAGACAGCGTTTCGAACGAATAGAGTGCCGAAACATAGGTTTGTCAAATATTCCTTTACGGCCGGTATACAATGGATTATTATCTTTATTCTTATCGCCTTCCGATCTTGCATTAATTTGATAATGTTGTTTTTTGCCCCAATGCGGTGTGAAGCCGAATTGAAAAAATGAAAGTGATTTCGGATTTTCTTGCGTAATTACCGGCGCTGAATCACCATGACTTACGTTGTAGCTTGGGTTAAAAAGCTTCGGGTCAAACGCAGACACATTGAATCGTTTTTCAATTTTTTCAATCTTGGTTATTATAATGTATCTGCCACACATTTAAAATAAAGTGTTTTGCTTATGATTAATGGGTATGGTAACATTTGCATTAGGGTAATGATCTAAAATACCTTTTGAAAATAGTCTTGCTACTTCTAATGCTGAACCTCTTTCGTCTGCTGGCTGATGAATCATGAAGTAAATTCTTTGCACACCCAGCTCAATTAATTGAGCACTTCTTTGAACCCAATCGTTAATTCTAGCTCTGCTATTATCGAAATCAGTTGTACCTGCATATCTAACATACAGTTCTTCATTTGTTAGGTAGTTGTGCAATACGTCCCTTCTTCCCGGTGTATCGGTAACACACATAGACATCCTCTTCGTCTCGGCAAGCGATCGAACTCTTTCATGATGTATCATTACCGGTTCTCGCAACTCTAAAGATGCAGAAAGCTCAACGGGCCAATTCTTTAGGAAGGTGTTTAATTGCTCGTACCGATCTAAACCAAAATATTGCGGCAACATAATGAAAGAGGTACCTGCCTTGTCGCCCATAAGATCCATTCCTGCCGCAAATTGATCCATCCTAATAATGCCCTCGTCGTCGTTTAAGTTTTTTCGGTTTGTAATTGGCTGGGGCACCTTAAAAGAGAATTTAAAGCCTGCTGGAGCTTTTTCCTTCCAACCTTTCAGTGTACTCGTTTTCGGCATCCCATAACGCGTAGCATTTACTTCGACCGTATTGAACTGTTGCGTGTAGGCTTGTAAAAATTTAGACTGAGGTGTTTTCAAAGGATATACAGAACCGACATAGTCTTTATTGCTCCAAACTGAACAGCCTATTCTTATCTCTGGTTGTTTTGTTTTCGGGAAAGAAGATAATACCGTCCTTGATCTTTGATCAATCTCTGGTAATGAAAAATCAATTCCTTCTATAGTATCTACTTTTCCAAATTTCAATGCAATTCAATTCCAATTGGACAATGGTCGGAGCCCATGTGCTCGTTTAATATAAATGCTTCCTTTATTTGATCCATCAGTGATTCACTTGCCAATGCATAGTCTAATCGCCAACCTACATTCTTAGCTCGGGAGTTAAATCGGTAGCTCCACCATGAATATTTAACGGTATCGGGGTGAAGCTTTCGAAATGTATCAATAAATCCTGCGTCAATCATTCTACTTAACCCGTCCATCTCTTTCTGGGTGCACCCCGGTGATTTATTGTAATTCGATTTGAAGTTTTTAATATCAAGTTCGGTATGCACTACATTTAAGTCTCCTAAAATAACTACCGGTTTATTTTCATTTAAATGACGAAAAAAAGCAGTAAAGTCATTATCCCATTTCTCTCTGTAATCCAGTCGCGCTAGGCCATTCTGAGCATTTGGCACGTAAACACAAACAACATAAATATGCTCGAATTCTGCTGTTAAAACACGTCCTTCCTTATCGTGTTCTTCAATTCCAATGCCTTTGATTACTCTTAGAGGTTTCAGTTTTGAAAGGATAGCCGTTCCTGAATATCCTTTTTTTTCTGCACTGTTGGATGAAAAGTGATAGCCATAATCTGCTAAGACTTCAGCGACTTGATCATCTTGTGCTTTGGTTTCCTGAATGCAGACAATATCGGCATCAATAAGATCCAAAGATTCCTTAAAATTTTTCTTTGCTATTGCCCTTATTCCATTCACGTTCCAAGATACAATCTTCATTACTTCTGTTTTGTACTTAAAGGTAGGAGTTCAATCCTTATTAGCAATTATTTCAACTTGTTTTATCATTGCATTCCATTGTTTATTATTTCATGATTTGACAGATAAAACAGACATTGACAAGAAAATTAAAGTTTGGAGTTCTAATCTCCATATCCGATTTTTTTTACGAACGAGACATCTGATTAAACCGAACAAAAAACGACTGATTTTATCTTAAGAACAGCTTAAGAAGCTTCTTGCTTTATTTTTAAATGTAGACATAACACGACACTGCATAAATGAAAATTCAAGAAAAAAGCCTATCCATTGGACAGGCTTGTAAGTATAAAATATTTGAGTAGAGTTAAACTAGCTTAACCTCTACTGCATTTAATCCTTTTTTACCTTCTTTTAAGTCAAATTCAACTTCGTCATTTTCTTTAATTTCATCAATTAATCCAGAAACGTGGACGAAATACTCGTTGTTTGATCCCTCTTCAATGATGAAACCAAAACCTTTGGCATTATTGAAGAATTTTACTGTACCTTTTTTCATTGTAGTCTTATTTTAATATGCTCTAAAATAACACTATTTCAGATTAAAGTAAAGTATTCAAAAAGAAATTTAATTGAATCCACATTAACACACTTTTCAATTAGAATCCTTGATTTTGCTATTCAATTACGCCTGTTAAGATAAAGTCTAACACATAGATTTAACTTCCTGAAAAGAGTAGCATACTAACGATTAACCAACTCTTTTCTGGATTCCTATTTTATAGGTTTCAATTGCTCTTTTTCGTGCCATGACATGATTAACTATCGGTGCAGCATAAGTGTCGGTTCCGAATTCTGGCACCCATTTCTTGATATAGTTGAAATCTTTGTCGAATTTTTCTTGTTGTGTTGTTGGATTAAAAACTCTAAAATAGGGAGCTGCATCGCATCCTGTGCCGGCTGCCCATTGCCAATTCCCGTTATTAGAAGATAGTTCGAAGTCGAGCAGTTTCGATGCGAAATAGGCTTCGCCCCACCTCCAATCGATCAATAAGTGCTTACATAAAAAGCTAGCAGCTACCATGCGAACTCGATTGTGCATAAATCCAGTCGCATTCAACTCGCGCATACCCGCATCGACCAGAGGATAACCGGTTTGACCTTCACACCAATCCTTAAACTCTTTTTCTTCATTTCGCCATTCAATTAAATCGTATTTCGGACGAAAATTATTGTCAACTACTCGTGGAAAATGAAATAATATCTGCATGAAAAACTCTCGCCAAATCAGCTCACTCAAAAAGATATCCGTGTTTGATTCCAGGTTCGCAATTAATTGCCGAATACTTACTGCGCCAAACCTTAAATGTGGCCCCAATAAAGATGTGGATTTCGTTGGGTAGTCTCGAAACCTTCCGTAATCCTTTAGGTGAGCAGTGATATAGGTCGGAACTTTGATTTTGGATTCTTCTAATCCCAGTGTTTGTCTAGTAGGGAACTTTTCTTCAACTTCAGCTAATGCTTGTAAAGCTGGTTTTTTAAAATGAAAAGGTATTAACGACTCAAAATGAGCTATCCACCTCTTTTTAAATGGAGTGAAAACCGTGTAGGGACTCCCGTCTGCTTTAACGATATCGTGTTCTTCAAATATAACTTGATCCTTAAAACCATGAAATGGTATGTCTTGAGTCTCTAAGAGGTTTTTCACCTGCTGGTCACGTTGCAAGGCATAAGGCTCGTAATCTTTGTTGTAATAGATTGCTTTTATTGTAAACTCATTCAGGAGTGAGGCTATAACCTTTGAAGGTTCACCCCTTTTGCACAAAATAGAACGATTGAATTTGGCTAATGTAACGTGCATCTTTTGCAACAAATCAAAAATGAAATTAAGTCTGGAATCACTAGGACTTAGCTCGTTGATAATGTTGTTGTCGAATATGAACAAGGGCAAAACACTTGTGCCAGAAGCAATAGCGGCTTGCAGCGCTGTATTATCCTCTAATCTCAGGTCTCTTCTAAACCAAACTATGACACATTCTAATTTGCAAATCTTTTCATCCATACCATTTTCAACAAAGATTGCCCCGACTTTGTTTGATCTTTGTAAATTGAATTTCAGATTTTAGGTCATAAAAAAAGCCTAACACATTGTGCTAGGCTTTTTAGAAAAATTATTAAGATGAACTTAAACTACTTTTACGTTCACCGCATTTAATCCTTTTTTTCCTTCGGTTAATTCGAATTCAACTTCGTCACCTTCACGGATTTCATCTATCAATCCTGAAACGTGAACAAAATGTTCTTTATTTGATTCTTCCTCGCTAATGAAGCCAAATCCTTTGGTTTCATTAAAAAATTTCACTGTACCTTTATTCATGTTGTTTTATTAAAATAGAGCGCAAAGGTAGCAATCTTTTTTTAATAATGAATATTAAAACATTGAGAACAAATCCTGAAGTAATAATTACAGATGATTTTGCATAAAAAAATCGCACAGTACCAACCTGTGCGATTTAAAAATCTATACTAACTACTAACTATTTCCATTCTGGCACTTCCTGAGAAGGCTGTGTTTCTATATTGGTAATCTTATCATCTTGCCAATTTCCTTCTAACGTGGCACTTTCCTTACTCCAATAGTATTCGCCTCTGCCTGTCATCTTGCCATCTTTCCATTCACCTTTGTACCAATCTCCATTCTTCCAACGATATCTACCATAACCAGACATTTTACCGTCCTTAAAAGTTCCTTTATAATCATCTCCGTTATCCCAATAAAATTCTCCGTGTCCGTTTGGGTTACCACCCTTCCATTGACCTTCGTAAGAATCTCCGTCCTCCCAATTGTTAGTTCCAAATCCGTCATGACAATTTCCTTTAATACACTGACCATAATAGCTAGTAATTGAAAGTAAGCCTGACATTAATAACACTGAAAACTTCATAGATATTTTATTTATTGAATGGTTTTGCCTTCTTATACAAGAAATTTTACAAATGGTTACAATGCAAAATCAATATTTTTTGAGATTGTTTTCTGGAAGACTGAATTAACTCAATACTTGAGAACTTTCACAACAGAGGTTTTCGACTCTGTAACCAATCGCAGCCAATATGTACCACGATTATATTCGGATACGTTTATCTGGCTCTCTTTATCTCCCTTGCAATACTGAGTAAACAAATGTTTTCCTTGTGTGGAATAGACTTCTATTTGCAGTAGTTTTTGAGTTGAGCTCTTGATGTGAATGTCTTGAGTACAAGGGTTGGGATAAACCGTGTAGTGGCTACTGCTTGATTCATCTAATTCAACACAGTTGTCTTTTACAACGGTAATGGAATCTATAAAAACGGTTCCATATCCATTGTCAGCATTAAATAAAATGGATTGAGTCGAGGAAGCTAAGAATGAAACGCTATCACTTGTTGAAATAACACCCAAGATACTCGAGGACCAAGACAAGGAAAAATCTGTCGAATTAAATGAAGGTATAACTTCATATGCATGCAAAATAGAATTGCATGATGTTCCATGATTTTCAAATGAGCTACAATCTTTTAATTCACTGGCACAAGAAGAAGCAACATGATAATCTGCAACTAGGTTTGAATAATTAGGATGTAACGAGGAAACTGGATTATGCATAAGTTGAGAGATTTGCGGTCCAGTTAAGACCGTATTCCAAATAGTAATCTCAGCCATATCTCCTTGGTACTGGTTAGAAACAGTTAATCCATCAAACTCCTGACCTAATGAACCTAAATCGGTAGAACTCACCAAAAGATTCGTATTGTAATTGCCATCCAATACACCATCAACCCATAATTGCAATTGCTGCGTAGCTATGTCCCATGTATATCCTAAAAAATGCCAATTTCCGTCGTTAATTAATGTGCTTCCGGAATAATAGGCGCCATTATACACGTCAATTAACCCATTATACATTCCGAATAAACAAACATTGTCGTTGCTGGATGGATTTCCATTAATTGAGAAAATACGCTCGTCAGATGTAGCATTGGTACTTCGAAACCATCCAAAAAACGCATGGGACATTCCAGAGATATCAGAGATTACACAATTGACGTTTACATAATCAACTATTCCGTCAAACTCAAAGCTGATTCGCGGCAATTCTGATACAGAATAAGACAGGTATGCACTATCGCAGAATAACGTGTCTTGTATGTCTGTAAAACCAATGGAAGCCATGGATAACGTATCATTTAAAGTGGTGTTACACACTATAGACTGTCCTTGATACAAAAGCTCTACTTCATCACGAGATAACGCACGATCATAGATTTTAAACTCATCTATTGCACCATCAAAAAAGAAACCACCATTCTCTCCTAGACTTGGTATTTGTCCCGGTTCCAAATTATCTAATGATGTGTTTACATGATAGTCTACTAATTCACCATTTAAATAAATCATGGCTTCATCACCATTATACACACCAACCACATGAAACCAGCTTGTTGTATTTAATAAAGTTTCCGGAATGCCAGGACGTTCAGCATCTCCATCGTTATCTGTAACTTTAAATCGCAATTCAGCATTTGCCTGGTCTAAAAATAAAATATAGGAATCCTGGTCCGAATCAAATATTGGCCCAAAAGTGCCTCCGATACTGCTTGGAAGTTGAGCTAGCTTTAACCAAACGGATAAACTCACGGCATCTCCAACGAGGTCTAATGAAGCTGAAATGGGGATTGAGGCAAAGCTGGAAACTCCGTTAAAGCCCAATCCTTCACCGGTGTAACCTGTGGTCCAAGTAGTGTTTGATAAGCTTGCTGTATTTGAATTTCCCGAAGAATCATTCAACACCAGTCCCGAGCCTTCATCCATATCCCAATACGCAACAAGCCCTCCATTACCTATTCCCATGAATGTTTTTAAGCCAACGCATTCCTGCGGATCATCTGTAATTATACCGTCAAATCCTTTGGACATTAATTTTTGCATATCGACTGGGTCGTTCACAGTCCATGCGAAATAACCAACATTTAAATTCCGAGCAAATTCAACATCGTCTAATGTGGGGATATTTCCACAACCAACGTATTCACCTCCAATAGCGACTAAATCAGTAATCTCTGTTTGAGAGATACTCGCGTCTAAAAAACAGATCTTAATTGAAGGCTCTAGTACTTTGATAGTTTGCAGCTCACTCAAAACGAATGAGAAAACAATGATTTCATTGACCATATTAAGAGATTGAATCATCGATATAACTTCCGATTCTATACCCGAATCTTTCATTTCAACACAGACCTTTGAACCATTGATTTTAGCCAATAAAAGTACTTCAAACAAGGTCGGGATTTGCTCTCCTATATACGCCGAGCTAAACCAAGAACCCGCATCCAATGCACGCAGTTCTGTGTAAGTTTTAGAGTTGACAAAACCCGATCCGTTAGTAGTTGCATTCACAGTTGCATCATGGATAACCATTAAAGAATCGTCAGAAGACTTTCTCACGTCTAATTCCAAATAATCGGCACCAATATCTATCGCTAACTGAAATGCAGCTAATGTATTTTGAGGTGCAATTCCAGATGCCCCTCTATGCGCGATAATTAGTGTCGAATCACAAGCTGAAACAGGTTGACAAACTAAACATGCTATCAAAATGAATAAACTCGAAAATATTTTATTTCTTTCTAAAAATAACATTGCGTAAACCTTTCAAAAACAGTTTCTTAAACTAAATTGAATACTAAATTTATGGCAAAACGAATAATAAAGACAGGGTTGAATAAACGGTCGTTTCAATGCCGTTTATTTTTTGTTAGGTACTTTTTCTAAATATTCTACTTCGTCTATTTCATCAAGCACTTCTGTAATTTTCACCTGTTTATTACCTTCTAGATCTGTAAAATATTTTTCTGTTTTTATTCCCTGATCGTCTATGCTACCAACTCCGATTATTTTACCACTACTATCAGCCATTACAATATCATACTCCCAACTAATCCATGTCCAATCGCCCTTACCAATGAATGTAAAAGTTCCTTGGAATGATTTTTTGGAATCAGTGGCGATAAAGATATTACTATTGTCTTTTCTTTTCAGCTGAGTATCAAAATATTCATCTCCCTGTTGGACATACTCATTTATTGTATTTTTTGATTTATCGACAACTCTTTTAACTAAGGAATATTTGGATGGTCCATAGGGTATACTGCCATCAGGCGAAGTAGTTTTAACTTCTCCGTAGTAGTATTTTGTCTCAGGTTCAGATTCCTTATCTAAATCTTTATTTATACTACTACAAGCACAGATAAGTAAGGAAGTAAAAATGGTTAAAGTTAATTTCATTTAGTATTAATTGTACCTAACTATTTCTTTAATAATTTACACACAATCGGTTTTTTATCACAAATAAAATGGAAAAAATAAATGCCTGAATCAAAATGAGAAACATCGATTTCCTCATGGCTAAATAATACTTCACGATTCAGCACTAATTTCCCATCGCTATGGTATACCTTTAAATCATTAATGTGTATTTCTTTTTCGTTTTTTTGCGATAATCTCACCTTAGAAGATGCCGGATTAGGATAAATAATTAATCTCTCGGAATTGTTTATGGTTTCTATATTTAGCACACATGATGGAATCAAGCTGACCCCATCAAATGACCAGGAAGGATCAATAGGAATGCACATGTGCGTTACAGCAGTTACAGCTACATCAGTAATTTTAGGTGTTCCACTGTAATCATAAACCACGACAGAATCGTTCGATTCCCAAGTAGCGCCAGAAATTACGCCATCATTTGTTCCGGTGGAATAATCCGTTGCAACTGTAGTGGCTCCCCCTTCATTGAGTTTCCAGAAACCAATCAGGTTCGCATAATTTAAGTGGGTGCTATCTACACTTGAACAATGCCATGCCTGAATGGTAGACTCGTCAAGGACCGTATTCCAACAACGCACTTCTGAAATTGACCCTGAAAAATGGTAGGCATTGTTCGCGTCAGCACCAAAAAACAAACCTGTACTTGATGTAATATTGCCAATGCCAGAGATGTCTGCAGAGTCAATTAATACTCCATCTTCATACATTTTTAAATACCCAGACCTGTCGAATGTCGCACAAAGAGAGTGCCATTGATTGTCTGCAATGAGTCCTCCGGTATTAATGTCTACTCTATTCGTTCCATCTCCAATATTAATTTTCCACTCTGGTCCAGCTGGATACTTAAACGATAAAATGAACCCTGTATTAACCCCTGAGTTCCAATCTTTATTTCCTATAATCGCTACGTCTCCTGCAGCACTTGTTCTGACTCGACACTCAACAGAAAAATCCTGGCTCGTTCCGAAGTCAAAATTACTATTTGCGGGAGTCTGTATAAAGTCGTCTGTTCCATCAAAATTTAATTCAACGGTATCGGCCAAACAATTGTATACACTGTCATAGGATACGGTGCTGTCTTTCTCAATTAGAGATGTAGGAACATTATTTCCACTAGCAATTACAAAGACATTCTGATGTTCTATGGTTGTGCCTCCATGTGAATACCCCACTCCTCCATGGTCTGTAGTAACCAAAACCAACCAATCTTCGCTGGAATAATTGGGACGTTGTCTGATCGCTTGCAAAACAGGTGTAATGTAGCTGTCTACTCCTTCAATCGCTGCTACATATTGTGGTACAGCGGGGGAAAAGCCATACGAATGTCCTGCATGGTCTACGTCGTCAAAATGTAGAAACATAAAATCCGGATCATTTGAATTCAAAAAACTAATCGCCTGATTACTTACATTAAGGTCGGAGCTTTCGTTGATTTTTATGTCTGCATAACTTTGTACAATTTCGTCATTGATAGGAGCCCAATGACAAATTGAGACGGTGTTTAATGCGGAATTAAAATCCTCTACTCGTTTAAAAACAGGTGGGTAGTTCGCATAATCGTTGCCTGAAAAATTGTTGCTGGTAACCAAATGTTTAGGGGACCATACTCCACATAATATAGCTGACCAGCCTGGGCCACTTACTGTAATGTCGTCATTTAGTGCATCTGGGCTAAATAACCCTGTTGAAATTAAAGAATCCAATGTCGGAGTATTGGCTTCAAATAATGCATCCGGTCTACAACCATCTATGCCAATAATCAACACCTTTTGTGTTTGGCTAAATGCAGAGATGACCAACAAAACAGTCATGATAGAAAAGAAGTGTTTCATAGAACAAAGAATTAAGAGTGCGAATTAAAATGGACTTTAATTTACAAATTAATGTGGATATTAGGACCTAGGGTATTTCTAGCACTATTCTACAATCAATTTTTTTACTACCCTTCCTTGGTCGTTTTCAATCAGCAAGCTGTATATGCCAGAGTTGATATTTTCGAAGTTAAGCTGTATTGAATTCGATTGGAATCTATATTTAAAAATGTTTTTCCCTTGCATATTGTAAAGGGAAACCACATTAATAGTATGATTGCTTGATAGCCGAACGTAATTAATCGCCGGGTTTGGAGATACCTTAATGGCTTGGTTTAGTTGGTTGCTGGTAATACCATTCGATTCGCACCTTACTTCATCCCCAATTTCTTCTTGAAATACACCATTATTAACCGACCAGTTATTCCATGAACCAAAAGCACTTGTCCAAGAAGTAAGATTAAATGTATTTGATCCTGAACTGGTTCCTTTAATCTGGCAAGCTTTAATGGCTTCACCACTTAAATTCCAATTTAACGAATACCCCGGTGTGCAATTTTCTGGCGATAAGTCCATCAACTCACAATTCAGTTGTACAAAATAAGCATTGTCATCGTAAGTTGGATAGCCACCAAAAACCTGAGCTAATCCATTCGTGTCAATACAAACCGCTGTGTACTCGTCACAAGCAATCCCTTTGCCTTCGACACCGTAGTCCGTGTACATCCTGGCAAGAAACGCTACATGTCTGCCTCTTCGATCCGGGTCATCATAGTGCGTATCTGTAATTACATTTTGCATAAATTCATTTTCAAAAAATGCATTTGAATCTACGCGCACACGAATATCATAGGGGTTATTCAATGCACTAGATGAAGTTACTGTGCCGTATTCTGCCGAGAAGTAATAATCGCCTAAAACTGCCATTCCAGCACTGGTGCCGCCAATTACTATATTTCTATCTGCTACCGCAGAATTAATCAAATCCGCTATTGGCGTATCGCGCCAGAGCGTAACGTAATCCCATTGGTCACCACCAGCAAGCCAGATTGCTTCCGCGTCATTGATCTTTTGATGCACATAACTGTCGTAAGATGCTGTAATAGTATTAAATACGATAGTCTCAACTGAATTCACCGGAACACCTAAAGAAGAATACAGATAAGAATTATATCCATCAGATCCACTTGCCCTAAGAACAAGTATATCGCCTACATCTGACTGTTCCAAAAACCACTTCATGGCATTGTCATCTTCGGTAGCACCACCCATTAGGCACATGCCACCCTTAGGACTTGTAGGGAGATTAACAGAATTACCGGTAAAGTAAGAAGTATATGCTTGTGCCATAATAATGGGAGCATGAATTATAAATACGACAAACCAAAGGACTTTTTTCATGTTGCTTGCATCAAAGCGAAAATTCGAAACTAAGATAGGAAACGAATACATAGGATTTTTATGGATTCCCCGTATTGGAGATCATGTCTTGCAAACAAGCGATTTTATGTTTGACTACGTCGTCCCAAACAAAATGTTTTTTCACTTTAGATAGAGATGCTGACTTCATTAGTTTCAGTTCAGCAGAAGGGAGTGTAATGGCTTCTATCATTGCATCTTGAATAGTTGTTGTGCTAGAATTTTTCAGCAACCAGCCATTATTAGAAACTTGTTCATTAACGGCGCCAACATCTGTGGCTATCAATGCCAATCCAGATGCCATTGCTTCCATAATTACTGTGGGCATTCCCTCTGAATAGCTTGGACAAACCATAACATCGCAGATCTTCAATATTTCTTTTATTCTATTTTCGTCTCGAATCAATCCATAATAAGTAATGGACGGGTCACTGATTTTTTCTTCTTCAGGAACTGGGCCTACAAAATGAAAATGAAACGGATGCCTACCATTGTCTAGTAGATTTAAAAGAGCTGATCTCAATTCTATGGTGCCTTTTCTTCTTTCCGCTCTACCGACAAACACAAAATTACGCACTGAACTGTTTTGGTCAGTTATGCCATCTGTCAACCAGTCTTCTTCAATTCCGATCGGACTTTCAAATATTTTTTCAGCTGAAATACCTAGCTCAGAGTTAATTCTTTTGATTTCACCTCCAAATGAAAATACATAATCTGATTGCGTACTGACAAACTTGGTTATTCTACGTAGTAAAAGATGTGTCAATTTCACCTTTGGGGATGGCGCTCTTTGAAACATCTCCAAACCATGCAAATTGGATACAATCGGAACCTTTAATTTACCTTTTTTTGATTGTCGAATGAACTCGTATGCAGTAAACCCCTGAGCATAAATAATATCGTAATTATCAATTTCTTTCTTAAGCCCTTCAAAAATTGCTTTTGAATAAAGCTTGTTCTCTTTGATATAATGTCCTGGTAAATTTCCACAAGACGGAAAAACAAAACTTCTAAAATCAATGAAGTCTAAATTAAAATTTTCAAACGCGGGATGTTCTTCTTCTCGTGATTGATCTTTTGCATCTCTACAATGTGCGACGCAAACATCCATTTTATTTTTCGCCAGATATTTCGCCAAGTAATAGGAATGCTTTTGCATTCCACCCATTTGATATGGGTAAATACCATCTGTTATCAATAAAATGCGCATTTCGTTAATAAAGGTAATTACTTTTAGAAATCAACTTTGAGAATGGGCTGCCAATGTCTGCTTTGAAAATTCCATTAACTATCTGTAGGGATATCTTTCAAAACATCTTTTAGGAACGACCAAAACTTTTGTACAGACTTGATATTTACTTTTTCATCTGGAGAATGTGGATTTTTTATCGTTGGCCCAAAGGAAATCATGTCCCAAGATGGATATTTTTCACCAAGAATTCCACATTCCAAACCAGCATGGCAGGCCTGGACCTTTGGTGCTTCATTAAATAATGTCCCATACTTGTCAATCATCAGCTTGAGAATTTCACTATTGGGGTTAGGCTCCCAGCCGGGGTAAGAACCTGTATGCTCTACCATACATCCCATCAGATTAAAAACAGAGCCTACGGCATTAGCTACATCGATTTTTGCTGACTCTACAGAACTCCTTTGCAAACTCTGTGTTCTGAATTCGCCCTCCTTTACTATGACTCTTGCTAATGAAGTAGATGTCTCTACTAAATTTGGAATGGTCGCACTCATACAATAAACGCCATTTTGAACTGCATTGATCGCATGTGTTAATTTGGTCTGATCGTTAATGGACATGACATGTGTTGGGTTCTCGCACGGTTGAATAGTAATGTCTAAATCGGATTCAATAAATTTATATTCCGACTTTAGTATGGATGCACGAGTTTCAAACTCTTTTAAATAAGTCTCATCTAAAATTGAAATTATCGAGAAAGATTCTCTAGGTATTGCATTTCTTAGGCTACCTCCATCAATCTCAGCAAGCCGCAATCCGAATTGATCCGTATCGAACAATAACCGATTCATCAATTTGTTTGCATTTCCTCTTCCTAAATGGATATCCATCCCGGAATGCCCGCCTTTTAAACCGGTAATTGAAATTCTATACCCTTTAGAACCCACTATCGCAGGAACTTGATTGTATTCGTAAAATGTATTTGTATCGATTCCTCCTGCACAACCAATAGAAAATTCATCATCATCTTCTGTGTCCAAATTGAGTAGTATTTTGCCATCAAGAATGCCTTGTTCTAATTCAAAAGCGCCGGTCATGCCCGTCTCTTCGTCGATGGTAAACAAAGCTTCAATAGCTGGATGCGGTATTTCTTTTGAAGCCAATACAGCCATAATACTCGCGACGCCCATACCATTATCAGCACCCAATGTTGTTCCTTTTGCTTTCACCCAATCGTTATCGATATAGGATATAATTCCTTCTGAATTAAAATCAAATTCGGTGTCTGAATTTTTTTGATGTACCATGTCAAGATGCGCTTGCATAACCACGGTTTTACGCCCTTCCATACCAGTAGTTGCCTTTTCTTGATGATGACATTCCCCACGGGATCGGTATATGTTTTTAAACCTAAACGATCACCAAAATCCTCCATAAATTTAATCACGCGTTCTTCCTTCTTAGATGGTCTGGGTGTGGCGTTTAAATCCTCAAAATGATTCCAAACCGATTTGGGTTCTAAATTTCTTACTTCGCTCATTTTAAATTGTATATAAAGAAGTTTCTAAATAAAAAAATGAATTATGCTGTTACTCCAACTAGCTCGGCCATTTTAATTCCGATATCTGCCGGTGAATCTACTACATGCACACCACAATCCCTTAAGATTCGTTTTTTGGCCTGAGCAGTATCTTCTTCACCTCCTACTATTGCCCCCGCATGACCCATTGTACGGCCTTTTGGAGCGGTTTCTCCAGCAATAAAAGCCACTACTGGTTTGGTGCCATTTGCTTTGATCCACTCTCCTGCTTGAGCTTCTAGATTACCGCCTATTTCTCCAATCATAATTATACCATCTGTTTCGGAATCTTCCATCAGCAATTTAACGGCATCTTTAGTCGTAGTACCAATAATGGGATCACCACCGATTCCAATTGCTGTAGATTGACCCAGTCCGGCTTTGGTAATTTGATCTACAGCTTCGTAAGTAAGTGTTCCGGATTTTGAAACAATTCCTATTCTTCCAGGTTTGAAAATGAAACCTGGCATTATG
>JABJPZ010000166.1 GCA_018663635.1 Crocinitomicaceae bacterium | reverse complement strand
CCAAAGTAGGAAATAAATAAGAAAAATAACAGTGCAGCGTGATTATTGATGGAATAACAGGCCTAGTTTCTTCCCTTTGATTTCAACCCCTACACTTTTCCTTCTCTGGAAATTCTCAAAACCGTTTTCACCTCTCCCATATTGAAGAAATCAATTTGATTAGATTGAGAATTCAATAACATTTGCTGATTATCAATCAATTCAATTTTGAAATCACCATCAACAAACTCGTCCATGTCCATTTGAATCGTTTTGGTATCTAATAATGCCCAAGTTCCAGTAGTAAAATAATTGACCGTGTCATTGGTATAATATTCCCCTCGCATAATGCCATTATCTAACATGTATATTACATAAGTACCGTTTCCATCTGCATAATCATCCAGAAAACCATTCATCTGATTAGTAGATCCACCATCTATTTCAAACGAATTTAGATACCATTTTCCCTTGATGATATAAGTCCTGTGGACCTTATAGCACCCTGACAATAAACTTGCACAAAAGACCAACAATAAGAAACTTCTTTTTCTCATAATTCAAAATAATGATGAATATAGCTATTTGTAGTTAAAAAATTGCACTTTTACTATCATGTGGCAATGGATTCAAATGCATGCAGATTTATTTCTGTACCTATCAATTCCAATTACAAGTGCGATTGTAGGCTGGATAACCAATGTAGTCGCCCTAAAGATGACCTTTTACCCACTTGAATTCATTGGGATTAAACCTGTCTTTGGTTGGCAAGGCATTATTCCATCAAAAGCTGAAAAAATGTCGCGCATTTCTGTCGATTTATGGACAACCAAGCTCATCGATGTTAAAGAGATGTTTTCTCGTATTAAACCAGAATCAATTGCAGATGAAATGAGGCCCGAATTTGACCGTATCGCCAAGGAATTGATGGAGGAAGTGATGGAAGACCAGATACCACTAATTTGGTCTAAAACACCTCAACATGCTAAACAATTGATGTACTCCCGCATGTCAAGAGATTTACCTTTAATAATCTCAGACATCATGCAAGATGTTAAAGACAATATTGAAGATGTTTTTGATTTAGAAGCCATGATTGTAAAAAGATTAACGTCTGATAAAGCAATGATGAATGAGATATTTCTGAAATGTGGTGCAGAAGAATTCAAGTTTATCGAACGGTCTGGTCTTTATTTTGGTTTTGCTTTCGGTTTAATTCAAATGAGTATTTGGTGGATTTTTCCAGCATGGTGGATCTTGCCACTTTTTGGACTTCTGGTTGGATACGGAACAAACTGGCTCGCCTTAAAACTAATATTTGCTCCAATAGAAGCCAAAAAATTCCTGGGCATGACCTTCCAAGGTTTGTTTATAAAGAGGCAGCCGGAAGTATCTGTAGAGTATGCAAGAATTCTGGCTCATGACATACTTACTTTTGATCGTATTTTTGCGGCCATAATTAACGGTCCGACTAAAGATAAATTTGTTGCACTTATTCAAAAACATACCCATAAAGCAATCGATGATTCTATGGGTCTAGGCAAACCCATGATTAGTCTTTTCGGCGGCCAGGAAAACTTCCAACACATCAAAGAGATTGCTTCGAGGAAAGTGATAAGAGAACTTCCTAAATCAGTTCGCCCAGCTTTTGATTATGCCGAAGAATCTATGGATTTAGAGAACGTAATGCGAACAAGAATGCTCAATTTAAATCCTCCAGAATTTGTCGGGTTCTTAAGACCTGTTTTTCAAGAAGATGAGCTTAAATTAATATTAGTAGGCGCCTTCTTGGGCTGCGCCGCCGGGGTAGCTCAGTTAGTGTTTGTTTTTGGTGGCTGGTAAGGCCTTACCATAATTTAATATTGTATGTGCGATTATCCACAGTAACTGTAGCATCATTATCACATGTGCCCGACCCGTAATCTACCGTTCTTACATCCAACTCATTCGGAGCAATTTCTAGTACACCTTTTTGAATATTCCGACAGCTAAAACCAAATATCAAGGGATTAATGATTGAAACAGAATACGCACGTCCTAACCGATTTACTCCAGAGCCTTTGCCTGTAATAGAAAAAGAATCATCTAATATTCCGGAAAGACCATCAGTCACATAATCTGTATCTTCTCCACTAACCCATTCTCTATTTCTGTTAGATTCCCAAAAAATCACATCGCTAAATGGTAAAGTCACTCTGCCATCAGCTACTACAACAGAATAATTGATATTCCCGTTTGAATTTCGACCCGTATTTAAAATCGTTTTTTTTCCTTCTACTCTATAATCATTCACATAATAATTACTAGGATTAATAATGAAAACTGCCCCAGAATCTTTGTACATTCCTGTCGCATGAATACTTAAAACACCGCTCCTATTGTGTCCCAGCCAATCTGTTGTGCCCGTTCCAAAATCAATTAAAATATCCTTGGGAAAGCTTGAGTCTGGCCAAGCAGGTGTCACAGTTACCATCGGGCTCCCATAAATGTCTTTAAACCCACCAGAACTCTTGCCTTCTAAAAAAGCTTCTTTAATAGCATCTTCCGATACCTTCTGAATATCATTAAACCCACCTTCGGCAATCGACATATCTATCGATGTAGTAGTATCTCTGTTTAGCCTCCTTTTTTGGCAAGAAGTCACAGACAATACAATCACAGATATTAAAATCAAAACGATCTTAGCACTCATAATTACCTTGTTTAGTGCCTTTTAATACTGATTTAAGTGAAAATAGTTGCATTATTAGCCTATTGGCATAGATAATTTGCCAAATTACTTATTGACTTTTGCCTTGAACGGGACTAATCTAATGGGGATATCTTCAATCCAAGCTCTGTCAATTGTTGTTTATCGATTGAAGAGGGAGCATCAATCATAACGTCTCGCCCTGAATTATTTTTGGGAAAGGCAATAAAATCTCGTATGCTTTCCTGCCCACCAAATAAAGAACAAAGCCTGTCAAAACCAAATGCAATACCACCATGCGGTGGAGCTCCATATTCAAAGGCACTCATTAAAAATCCAAATTGGGCTTCTGCCTCTTCTTTGGTGAATCCTAACAAATCAAACATTCGAGATTGAAGTGTTCGGTCATGAATCCGTATAGACCCACCTCCGACTTCAACGCCATTTATCGCAAGGTCATATGCATTTGCTCTTACGGCTCCTGGATTATCCTCCATCCCTTCAATATCCGTTGGTTTCGGAGAGGTAAATGGATGGTGCATCGCATGGAATCTGGCTTTTTCTTCGTCCCACTCAAGAAGTGGAAAATCTAAAACCCAAAGTGGCTTATAGACGCTCGGGTCACGTAATCCAAGCTCATTACCTAGGTGTAATCTCAGCTCATTCATCTGGCGTCTTGTATCGTCTAAACCGCCAGACAGAACTAAAATCAAATCCCCTTGAGCTGCTCCGCATTTAGATGCCCAATCCGAAAGGTTTTCTTGAGAATAAAACTTATCTACACTTGACTTGTAAGTTCCGTCTTGATTGCATTTAACATAAACCATCCCCTTGGCTCCAACCTGTGGACGCTTAACCCAATCCACTAATTTATCTAATTGTTTTCTGGAATAATCTCCTGCACCTTGAGCAACAATGCCCAAAACAACTTCAGCTTGATCAAAAACACTGAAGCCCTTATTTTGTGCCTCAGAATTAAGGTAATTGAACTCCATACCAAATCTAATGTCCGGTTTGTCAGATCCATACTTCTCCATCGCTTCATCGTAGGTCATTCGCGGAAAATGCTCAGATATTTCTACTCCTCTTACAGTGCTGAATAGGTGCTTTATCAATCCTTCGAACGTATTAAGTACATCCTCCTGCTCCACAAATGCCATTTCACAATCAATTTGTGTAAACTCAGGTTGCCGATCTGCTCTTAGGTCTTCATCTCTAAAACATTTTACAATTTGATAGTATCTATCATAGCCACTTACCATAAGTAACTGCTTAAACGTTTGTGGGGATTGCGGCAAGGCATAAAACTGGCCTGGATTCATCCTGCTTGGCACTACAAAATCTCTTGCACCTTCTGGGGTTGATTTAATCAAGTACGGAGTCTCAACTTCCATAAAGTTTATCTCATCTAGATATTTTCTTGTTTCTAATGACATTTTATGTCGCAACTCAAGGTTCTTTCTTGGCTGGTTTCTTCGTAAATCCAAGTACCTATATTGCATCCGAAGCTCTTCACCTCCATCGGTTTCATCTTCTATTGTAAAAGGTGGGATTTTACTTGCATTAAGAATTTCTAGATTAGTTACATCTATTTCAACATCTCCTGTCGACAATTGCTTGTTTTTACTCGATCGCTCTATCACTTTCCCCCTCACTTTAATAACGTATTCCCGACCTAAAGTTCTTGCTTCTTCACAGAGAGATGGATTGATATCCATATTAAAAGCTAATTGAGTAATCCCGTACCGATCTCTAATGTCAACAAACGTCATACCTCCAAGGTCGCGAGCTTTTTGAACCCAGCCACTAAGTGTGACTTCTTTCCCTAAATCTTTTAATCTCAATTCACCGTTAGTATGTGATCTATGCATGATGTACTTTTAACAGGTCACGAAATTACTAAATAAGTTGCGAGGTACTGCTTTTAGTACTTGATATCTCGAACTTTTTGTTAATTCTCGTTAGAGTATATCCGTTGTTATTTCATTTCCATTGTATTTAAAAGATATCCTACTGAAATAGATAAAGCATTAAGTCTTAATTTCGCTATATGGATATTTCGCCACTTGACGACGATCATTTTATGAGACAGGCTTTAATCGAAGCCCAAAAAGCCTTTGAGATGGACGAAGTGCCCGTAGGTGCCGTAATTGTCTGTAATCAAAAGATTATAGCTAGAGCGCATAACTTTACTGAAAGACTCCATGACTTTACAGCACATGCAGAAATGCAAGCCTTTACATCAGCTTCAGAATATCTAGGAAGTAAGTACCTCAATAATTGTATCATGTATGTTACTCTTGAGCCATGCATTATGTGTGCTGGGGCAAGTTTTTGGACAAGAGTAGGGAGAATTGTTTTCGGAGCACCAGATGAAAAAAGAGGTTATCAACGTCTAAAAGAAAATATACTTCATCCATCAACAGAAATTAAAGGAGGAGTTCTAAAAGATGATTGCGCTGAATTGTTAAAAGCATTTTTTGCATCAAAAAGGTAGGAAAGATTCGCTTTTTACTACGCTGCATTTCACTTTTACCTTTATCTTTGCTTCCAATCAAAAAAAGAAAAACTATGTATCCACCGGAATTGGTATCTCCTATGAAAGAGGACCTTACTAGCGCAGGGTTTGAAGAGTTGACAACTGCAATGGAAGTAGACAAGGCAATAAATGAAGTTTCTGGAACGACTTTATTGGTAATCAACTCTGTCTGTGGCTGTGCTGCAGCTAATGCTCGACCGGCAGCCAAAATTTCGGCTACTCACTCCAAAAAACCTGATCACTTGGTAACTGTCTTTGCTGGAGTCGATAAGGAAGCCGTAGACCAAGCTAGAAAATATATGTTACCATACCCTCCTTCTTCACCAAGCATGGCTCTTTTTAAGGACGGCAAACTCGTTCACTTTATTGAAAGACACCACATTGAAGGAAGACCAGCTGAGCTAATTGCCGAAAACTTGCAAATGGCTTATGATGAGTTTTGTTAAGTAGAACTACTTAAGAACTTTAGGAATTCTAAAATAATCAGAATCTTTTTTGGGGGCATTTAGAAGTGCCTCTTTTTGGCTTGTAGAATTAATTGCAACATCTTCTCTAAGCACATTAACTTGATTTGTCATGTAAATCAATGGCTCTATTTCAGCGGTGTCCAATTCCTTTAATTTATCGATAAAGTCTAGCATTTTATTCATGCCAGATTTAATCTTTTGTTTAGATTCCCCCTCGAATTGAAGCTTTGACAAGCTGGCTATTTTATCTACTGTATTGTCATCAATAATCATCTGGTAATTCTGATTTAATGGTTTCAAAAACCTGCTCACGCAAAGATACGAAATCCAATTGTTTCATCCCCGCTGTGCTAACGATAGGATGAACAACTACCTTAGAGGTTCCTGGTTGTCCATTAAAAAACAAATCCGTATGATCACAAAATAGTTTCTTATTGTTTTGAAAGGTTATTGGTAGTATAGGAACCTGGTTTGTAATTGCCAATTTGAATGCCCCGTTTTTAAACCGTTGTAAACCTTTTGCTTTTGGATCCCAACCTCCTTCTGGAAAAATGACAATGCTGTGGCCTTGTTGCAACGCTTCTCCACACTTTTCAATTGATTTAAAAGCTTGCATCTTATTATTGCGATCTACCGCAATATCCATTTGGCGAAAAACATTTTTCATTATCGGCCAATTTAATATTTCAGATTTTCCGAGAAATCTGAATCTATGAGGAACAATGTTGTACAGGAGCATAATGTCCAAGTAAGACGCATGATTGGCAACTATTACATAAGGTCCACTAACAGGAAAATTTTCTTTTCCTTTTATCATTAGCGGAACAAATAAAAATATTTCAAGAAATTTAGACCAAACCTTCCGCCATGTGAACCCATAATTAAACCCGTTCTTTAATTGAGCCGCAATTAAAAAAGCCGGCGCAAACAATACCAAAGACACGCCAAAAATAAGCGCGAAATACAGTTTGTAGATTAGTCTGAACGGGGCTAGAAAAAATCGCATAGCGTACCAAAGTAAGAAATTTCAGCTCTCAAAAATTTGCTTCATTAATATAATTGGCACATTCAATGAATTCAACTACCAATTTGCTAATTTTACACCTTAAACAAATCAAAAATGGCAAGAGTATTAACGGGCATTCAAAGTACAGGAGTACCGCATCTTGGCAATATTCTCGGAGCAATTGTCCCTGCAATAAAAATGGCCAATAATCCAGAGAATGATTCTTTTTTATTCATTGCGGACCTCCATTCACTAACACAGATTAAAGATGCCAAAACACTTAGCGACAATACCTATGCCGTGGCCGCAGCATGGCTCGCATTTGGTCTAGACCCTAACAAAACAATATTTTATAGACAAAGTGATGTGCCGGAAGTTACAGAACTAACGTGGTATCTTAATTGCTTTTTTCCCTATTCTAGATTGCAGCTAGCTCATTCTTTTAAAGATAAATCTGACCGTTTGGGAGACGTTAATGCTGGACTGTTTGTTTATCCAATGCTGATGGCGGCCGATATAATTTTATACGATGCGGAAAAAGTTCCTGTGGGAAAAGACCAACTTCAACACTTAGAAATGACAAGAGATGTTGCCTCTCGATTTAATCATGCAACTAACTCTGATACTTTAGTCATTCCTGAAGCCATTATTTCAGAGGAAACCATGCTTGTCCCAGGAACTGACGGACAGAAAATGAGTAAGTCCAGAGACAATGACATTAACATATTTCTTCCAGAGAAACAGCTCAAAAAAAGAATCAATAAAAAAATTATCACAGACGACTCGCCATTAGAGGCCCCTAAAAAAGCAGATTCAACACCTTTATATGAATTGTATCAATTGATTGCACCTGAAAAAGCAACAACTATGAAAGAACAGTTAGCAGCAGGAGGCTATGGCTGGGGACATGCTAAAAACGCCCTTTTAGAAGAAATCCTAAACAAATTTTCTTCAGAAAGAGAGCAGTATCTTTATTACATGGAAAACCGAAATAAACTTGACGAGATTTTATTAAGTGGTGCTAATAAAGCAAAAGTAATAGCACAAAACACGCTGAATCGGGTCAGAACAATTACTGGTTATTAATCTATCGGACGGAACCAACATTATGCATAAGACGGGTAATAAGTCTAATGACATTTCAGCAAAGTGGTGTTAAATTTTCCTCGAATAAAAAATCCGCGTTAGAAATTCTAACGCGGATTTTTTCAGTTTTGTATGCGCTACTTAATAACGGTTACATGTCCTTTGTACTCGTGCTTTTCACCAAGCATAATGTCTTTGGCTTTAATTCTCCAAACGTACACATCTGACTTAACTACAGTACTAATTGCAGAATCTATTCCGTCCCAAGCTACTCCAAGCGTTTCACTAGACCATAACAGCTCTCCCCATCTATTGAAAATATAAACTTCAAAAGCCTCTGGGTCTGCACCTTGAAGAACAGGCATCCAAGTGTCATTAATTCCATCTCCATCTGGAGTAAAGGCGTTGGGCGCATAAATAATGAATTCTGGATCAATGATTATTGTTTTACAAATTACACTGTCACATCCATTGGCATTCGAAGCAGTAAGGCACGCCTGATAAATTCCAGCCTCTGTATTCGGAAATTCAACAACTGGATTAGTTTCTGTCGACGTTGGCGTACCTACATCAGGATCAAAAGTCCAGTTATAAATACTTGCGTTCAACGACATATTTGTAAAAGTAATTTCTGACTCCATAAAAGAAGTTGGTTGCGGCCCAAATGTAAAATCAGCTATTACCTGATCGGGTACAATTAAAGTTCCTGTGGAATAAGCAAAACAATCATTACCATCTTGAATCGTAAAATCAAAATCACCAGCACACAATCCCGTAAAAATTCCCGTACTGTTATTTTGTGTGCCGCCTGAACCTGTAAGCGTGAATAAAACACCTGTTGTACCCGTAATCTCTATTTGTCCGTCACAAAGTTCAAAACAGCTTTCATCTTGCAAAATATTAACCCCAGGATCTAAGGGAGGTAATTCGTTAATTTCGATACCATTCGAGTCCGCAACACATCCATTATCATCATTGACTGTCAAATCATATGTGCCCGCACAAATATTTAAGGCATTCGGATCGGTAGTAGCAGCTATACCTGCAGACCAAATGTAATTATATCCTGCACTTACAGTTCCTCCATTGACAATGGCGTTTATTGACCCATCACACGCTCCGTTGCAAATCGCGTCTTGTATAATCATTGACAATATCAATTCTGGCGGATCCGTTATTATTGCATCGGTAGTTGCCCTGCAACCATTACTGCTTTCTACAATAATATCATAAGTTCCACTGCAAATTCCTGTAAAACTATTTGAAGGTTGAAAGGTTAAACCGTTGTCAATTGAATGAGCGGTTGCATTTGTTGCGTTTAAAATTAAGGAACCATCACAGCCTCCAAAACAATCAGGATCACTCGTTGTTGCCGGTGTGACCTCAACACTATCTACATAAATTGTTGAAACAGAAAAAGCAACACAGGTACCAACAACTGTGTAGGTAATATCATGGAAACCTGCTGTGGCCAAAATTGGATCGAAACTTCCTGTTACAGGGTCAATACAAGTTGGACAGGTTGCGGTCCATGTTCCTCCAGGCGTAGCGCCAACAAGTGTAGCCGGTGCATCATAATCACAGAATGGACCTGCTGCCGTAATTGTTGCATCGAGCCCAGTTTCAACTACAATTGATGTTGAATCTACAGCAACGCATGCCCCAAAAAAGTTATAATAAATCATATAAGTTCCTGGACCCACCGAAGGATCGAAGCTTCCTGTTACGGGATCAATACAAGTTGGGCAGGTTGCTGACCAAGTTCCGCCAGGTGTGGCACCGACCATAACAATTGGAGACGAGTCTTCACATACAGGACCAGGGATTGCCGTTACCGTAGCATCTAAATTATTAATTACATCGATAATTATTGTATCATTTCCGCCGCAAGCTCCACCAAGATTATAATATATTTCGTAAGAGCCTAATCCTGGAATAGAAGGATCAAAATTTCCTGAAGCATCAATACATGCGCCACAATCCGCTGACCACGTTCCACCTGGAGAACTTGAAGTCATGCCATAAAGAGCTGGGCCATCACAATATGGACCTGCAGGATCAATGATTGGCGGGTTCAAACCTCCAATATTTATCTCAATACTATCAATCATTGGACAAACTCCACCAGCACCAGCAAATTCATAATAAACCATATACGTTCCAGTTGCCAGTGAACTTGGATCAAAAGCTCCTGTTATCGGATCAATACACGCACCGCAAGAAGCACTCCAATCTCCACCAGGATCCGCACCTACCATAATGTCTATAGGATCACCTGGACAATATGGGCCAGCTGGTGTTATCGTTGGGTCATTTGTCACAATAGCAATAACTAATATTTCTTTAACTATCGGTGCAGCAAAACAACCACTTAGAGACACTCCGGTTATTGTATATAAAGTTGTCGTTGACGGAAAGGCATAAACACTGGTTCCCGTGGTACTGCTTAGACCTATTGCGGGGCTCCAAGTCCAAGAAAAATCATTAACCGCAGAACCAGTCATTTCTAATAAAATAGAATCTGAACAAGCGCTGCCTAAGGGCCCAACAGAACCAGGAGCTACGTATGTTGTATCAATCAAAGGGACACACTGCGATGCAGATGTCGAACCAACATAATCAAAAGCAAATAAATTATCAAATGCAGCATCAGCATCAGCAGCATTTAAAATGACTACAAACTTAAAGGATTCACTTCCACCAGGAGGTATCGTTTCAATTAAATAACTCAACGAAATAGCCTCGTCTGCAACGTTTACGGCACCAACTGTTGTCGTTAGAGGTAAGGCTGGGTTTCCAAACCACATATTGGACGCGTTGCGATTAGAAAAACCACCATGACAAACTCTAAAATTTTCACCAATAGCAGCAAATCCCAGATATGAGTTCCAAGGAGTCGATTGTTCAGCAGTTACGTGCGCTTTATTGCACATACTTGGTGGGTTTGCTACAATTGTGTTTGTTGTGGTGTAAGAACCCGATAACTCGACATTGTTATCTGGATCAACATTTCGGTAGTAAAAAATACTATCTAGTGCAGTGGCACCATCATTAGTAATGGTAACTTCAGTCGTGTAAAACAAATCGTTTTGCTTCATGGAGTAGGTAATATCAACACTCACATCAACACCCGATGATGAAGTTCCGCCACTCCAATCAATTGACATACAACCCGCATTATTTACATAGTTACTCAGCGCTCCCGGAATATCATTAATGCCATTAGAGCAATTATTATGTAGTGAAACACCATTACTACCTCCCACTTCTAAACCCCAACCATTTTCAGGGGAGCCAGGCGTAAAAAAATCTCCATCAAAATTAACCCAACCGGAAAAAGTTGGATCTGCTACAAAACCAAATAAATTGAACGAATTTGATCTGAAATGGATTGGAGTTGGTGGCTGTCCAAGATTGATATCCGAACCTTCATACCCCCATTGTCCTGAAATACCTACTTCAGCAGCTGTTCCAATTAGATATCCTTCTCCGCCATAGATTTGAGAAAAACCAGTAGACGTACACACAATCAAGAAAATAGTTAAGGCAATATGTCTCATTAAAGTCTGAATTAATTTCATCATTTGGCATATATGACGTACTAAATTACAAAAGTTGCCTTTTAAAAAGTAATTTTTTAGCTTAAAGAATTTAATGAATTGCAACCTTATGGTCCTT
>JABJPZ010000165.1 GCA_018663635.1 Crocinitomicaceae bacterium | reverse complement strand
CGTTCATTGTCTTTTTTGGATTACCCGAATGAAAAGCTTGAGATAATACTAATTAATGATCACTCGACGGATGGTTGGGAAAGGCTGGCTCTGGATCAATTTGATCTTCAGCTGACAACAATTAATTGCAACGGAATTGGAAAGAAAGCAGCACTATCTGATGGAATAGCTTTTGCAAACAATGAAATAATTATTCAAACAGATGCAGATTGCATTGTGCCAGCTACTTGGATAAATTCAATGTTGAATGCATTAGGAAATAATGACATGGTTTGCGGATCGGTTTTGTTTTCTAATTCAAAGCTTCAAAATTTGGAATTGTTTGCATATCAGGGATTGGGTAAATCAACTTTAAAACTAAATGCGCCAATAATTGCGAATGGTGCGAACATGGCCTATCGAAAAACTGGATTTATTGAAGTAGGTGGATTTGAAAATAACAAAGGCATATCGTCAGGTGACGATGTTTTTTTATTAAGATCTTTTGCAAAAGAAAAGAAACGGATTGTATACGTTCTCTCAGAATCCGCTAGGGTTTGGACTAGGTCAGAAAGTAATTTTTTAGGCATAATTAAACAAAGAATTAGGTGGGCAGGAAAAACAAAAAGTACCAGTCACATAGGCACAATTGCAGCTGGACTTATTTTAGTGTTAACCAATTTTTATGTTTGTCTACATTTCATACTTTGGTTAGCTTTTGACTTAACTTCAGAAGTCGCCGAAATTGGCATATTAATTAAGTTTACTATTGACGGATTGTTTTTACTTTTGGTAGCACGTCAGCTCAAAAACTACTGGCCATTATTGTATTTGCCAATAGCAATACCATTATATAGTTTGTATATTGTGCTGATTGCTTTTTTATGTGTCTTTATTAGGCCTGAATGGAAGAACAGGAAAATTCAAATATAGAAGTTATTGGTTCTAGTAAAGCCAATTCATTGTCTGCGGAAGCTTGGCGAAGATTAAAAAAGAACAGATACGCCATTAGTGGCCTTGTAGTTATTTTGGCGGCAGCATTTATTGCATTGTTTAGTCCTCTTTTTAGGCCAGATGGAACCGTTGATGCAGATGAGTCGATTATCGAAATAATTAGAAAAAAGCCCGGATTTTCCACCACGGTTTTAAAGATATCCAATAACAAAGAACGCGAGGAGTCCGTCTACATGAGATTAGGTACCGGCGGTAAGGATGATGGCTTCAAGCATAAGGCAATTTTTAATTATGAGTTTGATTATCCATACATTGAAATAGAGGAGTACAGTAAAAATAAAGAGGAAGAATGGTATATACCGCATATGTTGAGGTATAAAATGATTGATGTGGCATTTAACCTTTCTGATTCGATAGTTGAAATCGAAAATATCGATGGTACGGTTTCGTTCTTGGAACGAGGAGAAGATGAGCTTACTACTTTGCCATATGAAGAACTCGAGGCACTCATTGTATCGGATTTTATCGAAGAAAGAACCTACTGGTTGGGAACAGATGACCAAGGACGGGATTATCTCAGTAGGCTTATGGGAGGTACGGTTATTTCTCTTTCCGTTGGCTTTATTGCAGTATTAATATCATTGTTAATAGGCGTAACCCTAGGTGCAATAGCGGGTTATTTTAGAGGCTGGGTTGATGAAATAATCATGTGGTTCATTAATGTGATTTGGTCAATTCCGGCTTTACTCCTGGTTATAGCTATTACAATGGTTATCGGAAAGGGTTGGGACAAAACCTTTATAGCAGTTGGCCTTACTATGTGGGTTGAAATTGCTAGGGTGGTTCGAGGCCAAGTACTCTCAGTCAGAGAAAAAGAATATGTAGAAGCAGGAAAGGCATTAGGGTTTAGTTCGGGAAGAATAATTTTAAGGCATGTACTGCCAAATACAACGGGACCAATTATTGTAATTGCAGCAGCTAATTTTGCTTCAGCGATACTCATTGAAGCAGGACTAAGCTTTTTAGGTTTAGGGGCCCAAATACCAACGCCTTCGTGGGGTTCAATGATCAATGATTACCGAGGGTATATTACAGACGACATGGCTTATCTTGCGGTATTACCCGGCGTGGCTATTGTAATAATGGTATTGGCATTCATGCTTGTGGGTAATGGCTTACGAGATGCGCTTGATTCTAAGTCTGTTGATGAACTTCCTGGTGCTTAAAACAGCATCAAACCGGTGATAAAAATAATTGTACCTACCATCATTAGAAATAAGGTGTAAGGTAATATGTCTTTTGCCCGTAAACCCGTAATAGCAAGTAATGGCAAAGCCCAAAAAGGTTGCAGCATGTTTGTCAGTTGGTCGCCGTAGGACATGGCCATAATTTCTTTCCCCAAAGGCAAGCCTTGTTGAATAGAGCTTTCAATAATTATTGGTCCTTGAACAGCCCACTGACCACCACCACTTGGTACTAGAATATTTACTATCCCTGCTGAAAAGAAGGTGTATATTGGGTGCGTTATGTGAGTCGAATGAGCTACGAAGAAATTGGAAATGTCAGTCATCATACCAGAATCTTTCATTAGTCCTAAAATTCCAAAATAAAGCGGAAATTGAATAAGAATGCCTGCTGCACCCCCAATAGCATTATCAATTGACTTTAAGAATTGCGAAAAGTTAGAATGTAAAATAAGTGCTAAACCAAAAAGAAGTAAATTGATGTAGTTAGGACTGATAAAACTCCAGGACAATTTATCATCAGTAATAAATACCTTTAAGACGGCATAAATCACAATCCCTATTCCAAATGTGAGTCCCAGTATTTTTGAATAGTCGAGTTTTTCGGCGCCTTCGATGGAGTGATTTTTTTTAGGTAATGGTGCTGTAACATCTATGTTGATTGGTGTTGGTTTAATGCGTTTTCCAATGAGATACATGGTTAATGGTAAAAGGAGTATAAGGGCTACTGAGATCGTTAAATTCATCGGAGATAAAACCGTTTCAGAGAATGGAACATTACTGGGTAGCTTAGCAAGAAATTCTGGTTGTAATTGCGAATTTTCAAAAAGCTTGCTCATACCATTTGCTTCAGCAATTTTTAATGGGGCCGAGCCTGATAATCCACCGTGCCAAACCATTAATCCAGAATAACCCGCAGCTCCAATTAGTGGATAATGAATGGCTAGCTTTTTGGTTTTTGCGTTCTCGGCAATTTTCCGAGCAAATAGGGCTCCAAATATAAGTCCAAGTCCCCAATTGAAAAGACTAAAGATAATGGTGAGAAATGTAACTATAAAGGCATTTTGCTGTAGTTGTGCAAATGCTTGTAGCCGTAGTAAGTAATTTGTCGATAGGCTTAGTAAGCGCTAACGAATGGCCTAAAACCAACATTAACATCATTTGTACAGCGAAGGCGAGTCCGGCACCGCCCCCAAGACCTTTTTCCCAAGAAGTTAGCAAATGAAAGCTGTATGACCCAAATCCTTCTGTTACTGGTTTTGTGAAAAATAATGCGAGAAGAAAGGTAACAATGGTAAGAATTACTGCAATAGTAAAAGGCGCTGGTAATAGCGCCTTAAATACTTTGGTATATCTTTCTGTGAAGCTCAAAAAAGAACTTTTAATTAACGAACCCTAGAAAGGTAAATCGTCTTCTTCTTTGCTAAATTCTTCAACTGGAGGTTCGCCTGGTGCCGGTGGCATTTCACCTTGACCTGCAGTTGCTTCGATTTTCCAAGCATCCACATTGTGGTACCATTTTCCATTAAATTCTCTCGATGACAAGTTGAAACTTACAGAAACATCCTGGCCAACTGCGTAGCTATTAAGCATACCAATTTTATCATCTCCAAAAAGACTAAAGCATACATTTGGGTTGTACTGATCACCTGTATCTATTACAAATCCTTGCTTTTTCCATTCTTTTCCCGCTTTACTTGTTCCACTTTCAACATCCAAAATGTTAACTATGCGTCCTTTTACATCCATTTCTTCTTTGTTTTTTAAAATAATATTTTCTTGTATTTATCACATATAATTATCGCTACATAATTACATATACGAAGTTAATTATTAAATGCAAGAAGTGCCATCCAAGCCTCTTCTATTTTGTTATTTTCTAGTAATTTTTTCGCCAATCGATGCAATTCCAGCTCTAATGATTTCGCATCGTCTTCATATTGAATAAAAACATCACTCAAAGTGATTAGTTTATAATCATTTACATCGGTTTCATTAGGCAAAGATTCAATTCCTCCGAGTTGTCCCAGGTCATTTCCACTGAGTACCGTACTTTGTATAATTTCTACTGGAATGGAATCCAAGCCAATACCGCATTTAGTGATTGGTTTTTCTATTTCAAACATACTTGCTTCATTTGCTCTACAATACCAATTACCGCCCATTCTAGCGACGAGATCTATTTTTTCTTGGTCAACCATGTTGTTACTATCCAACACAGATTCATCGATGTGTATCTTGACGATTTCACAGATAATTAAATTTCCTGCACCACCTTGGTCTCCTAGTTCTTTTATTTCAACAACCTTGCATTCCATCTGAACCGGAGATTCTTTTATTCGAAAAGGCTGTATTTTATCTGACGGAACTGGAGTTAGTCCCGATTTGATAAATTCATCTATTTCAGCACCATAGGGCGAACTGGCCAAGGTCATTTGATGAACGAGAGTATAATTAACGACGTTAATCACTACCTCCGGAACTTGAGATACATTGTTAAAGGTGTCTTTACTTTTATTCGTTCTTCCACTTCTGGCTGGAGAAAATACGGCAATGGGTGGGTTTGCACTGAATACATTAAAAAAACTGAAAGGAGCTATATTGGGCACACCATTTTTATCGATTGTGCTTGCGAAGCAGATGGGTCGCGGTCCAACACTTCCGAGTAAATAGTGATGTAATTTGGGTACAGGAATTTCT
>JABJPZ010000164.1 GCA_018663635.1 Crocinitomicaceae bacterium | reverse complement strand
TAAGCAGTGGCTTTCAAGACGGTTATTGTGCGAAACTAAGTTTTTGTGATGCTTCTTTTTCCTATGCAAGTAATGTATTTTGTTCTGGTAATCCAAATGAAGTTCCTGTGATTTCTGGTGATGTAGGAGGTGTTTTTACTGAACTAAGTGGTAATGTCGTTTTTACGAATATTTCAACGGGAGAAATTGACTTAACTGGATCTGCAGTTGGAGGTCCTTATTCAATTACATACACCGCTCCAAATGGCTGTCAAGAAATTCAGTTTGTTACAATTTTATTAAACGCCCCACCAGTTTTTACATTTTGCCCCAATGATACCACCGTATCTAACGATAATGGTGTTTGCTCAGCCAATGTCACTTATAGCCCACCAGTATCTCTTGACGATTGTGGTTTAGTCAGTATTTTGCAAACGGATTTAACGGGATTAACTTCAACCGACGATTTTCCTGTTGGTGTTCATGTCTTAGAGTATACCGCAACGGACTTAGCTGGAAATACGTCTATTTGTTCCTTTTCTGTAACAGTGGATGATGTAGAACTGCCTACAATTAATTGCCCTGCAGATATCACACAGGGAACAACACCTGGTACATGCGGAGCATCTGTTACCTTTTCACCGCCGGTTGGCACTGATAACTGTACAGGAGCAATGACTTCACAATTGTCAGGCTCGACAAGTGGGTCTGTTTATCCTGTTGGCACTATTGTCAACACTTTTGAAGTCATTGATTTATCAGACAATACGGCATCTTGCTCATTTAGTGTGACTATTACGGATATTGAGGGGCCATCAATTACCTGTCCATCTGATATTGTGCAAAGCAACGATTCTAGTTTTTGCAACGCGGTTGTTAATTTCACAACTCCTACGGGAACAGATAATTGCTCTAGTTCTACTACAGTTCAATCATTAGGTTTATCAAGTGGATCATCTTTCCCGGTTGGTACAACTGTGAATACTTTTATTGTAACAGATGCTTCCGGTATTAGTTCGTCGTGTTCATTTAACGTTATTGTTAATGACGATGAATTTCCATTCTTTACAGGTTGTCCAGCCGACATTGTGCAAAATACTGATTTGGACACGTGCGGTGCAATAATAAATTATTCGGTGCCAATAGCTTCAGATAACTGTGGAGGCTTGACTGTTAGCTTAGGATCAGGCAGTTTGCCAAGTGGAAGTTATTTTCCTATAGGTACAACTACTGTTTTATGGGAGGCAACGGATCTTGCAGGAAACTCGGCGATTTGTTCTTTTACCGTTACAATAATTGATAATCAGGTTCCAACTATTATTTGTCCTATGGATATCGTGAAGTCAAATGATTCCGCTTTCTGTGGTGCAATTTGTAATTATTTGGACCCCATTATTGATGACAATTGTTCTGCTTCGTTAAATAAAATTGATACTACAGGATTGTTTTCAGGTGATTTTTTCCCTTTAGGAACGACTGAATTAATTTACGCAGTTGAAGATCCTTCCGGTAATTTTGATACCTGCTCTTTTTTAGTGATTGTAAATGATGATTCATCCCCTGTTTTCAGTAATTGTGTTTCCGATACGGTTTTAAATAATGATTTTGATTCATGTGGAGCCGTATTCAATTTTCCTACATTATTGGCAGAGGACAATTGTGGAATTTTATCAGGACCGAACCAAATCGACACATCAGGATTGAGCTCAGGCGATTTGTTTCCTATAGGAGTAAATACCATCACTTATGCAGTTGTAGATAGTTCAGGCAATACCGATACTTGCTCTTTTGTGGTTACTGTAAACGATGTTGACCCGCCGGTATTAGCGTGTATCACAGATACTACGTTAAATAGTGACACTGGTACTTGCGGAGCTGTTTTTAATTTTTCTTTACCGACAGTAACGGATAATTGTGATACAATTTTTTCTATTCAAAGGGTTGATACAACAAGTTTGATTTCTGGAGATGTCTTTCCGGTAGGTATTACTGAGTTAATATTTGCGGTGGCTGATAATGCTGGTAATACGGATTCTTGTAGCTTTTTGGTTACCGTGTTCGATGTTGAAGCTCCAGTAATAACGCTTTTAAGTGATATTGTGGTTACCAATGATATCGATAGTTGCGGAGCAATAATAAATTTCACATTACCACCAGCCACTGACAATTGCACGACTTCTTTTGATACTTTAAAAATAGATGGTACGGGATTGAATTCAGGTGATTTGTTTCCAATTGGAATTACAACTTTGGAATACGTATACCTAGACGAAGCATTGAATTCAGACACCTGCCAGTTTAACGTTACGGTTTCAGATACACAAAGTCCTGTTTTTACGGTTTGTCCAAGCACAGTGGTGGTTAATAATGATTCAGCCATGTGTGGAGCTGTTGTTACTTATGCAATTCCTTTGGCAAGCGACAATTGTGCTGTTGATTCAATTTATCAAAAGTTTGGAGAAACAGCTGTCGGCTCGTATTATGATATTGATACTACTGTAAATACGTGGTACGCGATTGATGCCTTTGGTAATGTGGATTCATGCTCTTTTTTAATCGTAGTATTAGATGCAGAACCACCTAGTGCACCTCCATATTCACTCCCGTCTATTGTGCCTAATGATTCGGCACTTTGTGGCGCAGTTGTTAATTATGCAACACCAGCTTTTTATGACAATTGCCCTGCTAATTTGGTAATTACCCAAACTGTAGGAGATTCGAGTGGTTCATTTTTTCCTGTTGACAGCTCAGCTTACTATGTCACTTTTGAAGCTACGGATGGCGTTTACACTTTTGTGAGGGGATCTAGTTTTTCTGTTATAGATAACGAACCTCCAGTAATTTCTTGTTTAGATTTGGATACAATTTTATACGTTGACTCTGCATCTTGTTCTGTGCAGTATTTCTATGAGGCGCCAACACCTTTTGATAATTGCGGGATTATTGATTCTGTTAAATTAATTGCAGGTGATACGAGTGGTTATTATTTTCCCGTAGGTATTCATGAGCTAAAATTTGAGACCTGGGCCCCCGGTGGTTCGCATACTTGCAGTGCAATTGTAGAGGTAAGGGATACGATAAAACCACAAATAATTTGCCCAGGAGATACTACTGGAGGAGGACTTCCAAGTGTCGTTTTATGCGATAGCATTTTCACGGACTCTTTAGTTCCTGTCTATTCAGACAATTGTCCAATAGGGTTGAACTTGTTTCCGGTACCACCCCCTTCCTATCAGATAGGTGATACTCTTCCTCTTGGTGTTAGTATGTTGTTTTATAATGCGGCAGATGCTTCTAATAATATATCTGCCTGCGCTTTTACTGTAGAGGTTTTAGAACCGATTTTTCCTTATTGGGACTCATTGCCTATTGAAATTTGTTTACAAGCGGATATCATTCGCTTAGATTCATTAACAAATGGAATTCCTGGAGTATTTAGTGGAGCCGGAGTAGACGGTAACAATTTGGTGCCATCCTTGGCCGGTATAGGAGCTCATGCAATCACTTTTACAGTGGAAAATGAAGTGTGTTCAAAAGATTCAACTATGATGATTAATGTTCTTCCAAATCCACAGATTAGTGCTGGTGAAGATGACTCAATTTGTGGTCTTAATTATACATTAAATGGAAGTTCAACAATGGAAGGGTTTTGGTCTTCTACAAGTTTCACGTTCGGTGACATAAATGACACACTATCTTCTATTGTTGCCGCAAGTTTTGATTCCTATGAATGCATTTGGCAAATAACAGCACCTTTAACTTGCGAAGCCAGTGACACGGTAACTATTCGTTTTGATGAACAAATATCGGTCTATGCAGGTGAAGATCAGTATGTTTTAGAAGACTTACAAGCCTATCTTACGGCAGAATATCCTTCAAATGGGGTTGTTTATTGGGATGTGATTTCGGGGTTTGGAGAGGTATTAAATACGGGAGATCCAAATAGCGAATTTATTCCGAACGGCTTTGGTATCTATGAGCTGTCGTGGATAGGCCAGAACGGAAGTTGTCCGGTGGTAACTGATGAAGTTCTTTTAGAATTCAGGAAAATCAATATTCCTCAAGGGCTTTCGCCTAATGCTGATGGGTTAAATGATCAATTTATTATCCCCGGCATCTCTCAATTCGAAGTTAGAAATATAATAGTTTACGACCGCTGGGGAAAGGTTGTGTACTCCAGCGAATCATATAATAATGATTGGAGTGGAACAAATTTTAACGGAAGTCGTTTAATCGACGATACCTATTTCTATGAAATTACGCTAGATGCATTTACGTTCACAGGATTTGTATTGGTTAAAAATTAGTGAAGAAACTTAAATACATATGTATTTTATTATTCGGTGTGCTTGAAATTAATGCACAGGAATTCCCTGTTATTGGTCAGTATATTTTTAATGAAATGATATTAAATCCAGCAAGTACGGGATGCCATGATGTCTTTAATTCGCAATATTCTTACCGTAAGCAATGGTTGAAAGTGCCTGGTGCGCCTTCTACGCAAAGTTTGGCATTGCAGAGCCCACTTCGGGACGAGTCTGTGGCATTAGGACTGCTTTTTTATAGAGACAAAATAGGCGTTTCTTCAGAGTCTGCTATAGTAACTAACTTTGCTTATAGGTTGAAGTTGGGAGAGGAACAGAGATTGGTTTTTGGTTTTGGTGCAGGTGTTTATTTTGAGAAAATAAATTATACTCAATTAAATTTAACTCATGGTGGAGACATGAGCTTTATGTCTGATTCTCCATTGGGAATATCTCCGAATTTTAGTGCCGGAATAAGGTATGAGGTTGAGGGTTTAGAATTTGGGGTTGCCATACCTATGTTGCTTACAACACGTTATGATAACTTAACGGAAGGATTTCAGTTAATGCATCGTTTTTCAAACTATAACTACTTATTGAGATCAGTCTATAATTATCAAGTAAATAAAGATGTGAAAATGCGTTTTGGTGGCCTTTTCAAATACCATCAATTTATGGAGTCTCAATTAGATGTTACGATATCTGCTCAAATTAAGCAAAAAGTTGAATTTGGAGGAGGTTTTAGGAGTAGTGAAGGCATTATTGTTTTTTCTAGATTAAATATAATTGAACAACTTGATTTTGGAATACAGTACGAAATCCCTACTACGAAACTTTATGCGTATACATCGGGCACTTTAGAGGTGTCTCTAATTTATAATGGCTTGTTTAATAGTCAGGCAAAAAACCCGAGAGTATTTTGATCAGATTTGTTCTCTTAATGATTTTAGTCATTTACTATCCTTTTGTTGTTGTCGCACAAGAGAACAAAATTTCTATGTTGAAAATTGAAGGTGGGGGAGATGAGAAAATATGTCCAGTGAGATATAAACAAGGAATTGTCTTTATGTCAAGTGCTCGCACAAATTTGTTGAAAACTGTGCGCGATGAAACAGGTCAAATTCCATATAATTTATTCTATCAAAAAGTATTTAATGAGCTCGTAGTTGGAGGAGATGCAGTAGTTTTTTCAGATAATTTAGTTACGGAATTTAACGATGGCCCAGTATGTTTTGCTAAAAACGAAGAGTTGATTTTTTACACTCGAAATACAGATGTTGACAATATTAATAACTCTAAAAGAAACAGGACTTTAGGGATATTTATTTCAACTAAAGGTAAGGGTGAGAGGTGGCATCAGTCGAGTAGTTTTGAACATAATCGACCGGATTATAACCTGATTCATCCAGCAACTAATTCTGATGGAACCATTCTTGTATTTAGCTCTAACATGCCAGGCGGTAAAGGCGGCTACGATTTATATATTTCATTGCAAGACCACTTGGGGCATTGGTCTAAGCCCAGAAATCTCGGAGCTACCGTTAATACGGAGGGCAATGAAGTATTTCCTAGTTTTTTCAAAGACGAATGGCTATTATTTAGCTCTGATGGTCGTGCGAGTCAGGGTGGGCTGGATATTTATAGAAGTAGGTGGGAGGAAGATTTATTTAGGTACAGTGCATCTACACCTCTTGATAGTTCGATTAACTCGCGGTATGACGATTTTGGAATTTCTTTAAATGATGATGGTTCAAGTGGTTATTTTGGAAGTGATAGAAATGGTAGTGAACAGATTTATTTCTTCAAGCAGTCCTTGCCTAAGTTAGAAGATTGTGCAGAAGAGAAACCTCTTAATTTATGTTATTACATAGAAGAAAATAGCATTGTAGCAGATAGCGATCATCCTTTAAAATTTGTATGGGATTTGGGTGATGGCACGAAAAAAGATGGATTGGAGGTGTATCATTGTTATCCAGGAGTAGGAAAGTACGTTGCTGCTTTACAAATAATTGACACCATTAGTAATGAAATTTATTACAGCGTTTCGGAACTCGAAATAAACATTGCCTTAGATGATAGACCATACATAATTGGTCCAGATTCGGTGTATATAAATGATTATGCCTCCTTTTCAGCTGATATGAGTGGTTTAAAAAAAGAAGTAAGAGAGATTTATTGGGATTTCGAAGATGGTTCAGTGCAGATGCAGAAAAATGTCAATCGATATTTTGGTCTGATTGGACAACAAAATGTAAGGTTAGCTATTGTAGCTGACGATGGTTCGATTCAATGCGTAAACAAAAATATTGAAGTAGTTGACAAAAATACTGTTATTAGTAAATACAAGGTTTTGTCTCATCAGAAAAAGGTTATTCCTGTTGCCGAATCTAAATTGGGATATGCTGTTCAATTATTGCAATCGTTTAAAAAAGAAGTGCTCAGTGATTCTATTTTATTAAAAGTGAATTATCCCATTACTCAGCGATTTAACGAAGTAGATAGTATCTATCAGTACACTGTTGGAGAATCAGACAAGGTGGCGTCTTTGTATCATTTATATAAAGAAATGAGAGATTTAGGCTTTGACAGTAAATTAATTTCTTTTGAACTCAATTATGATAACAGCATTGACGCGAAGGAAGTGCTTATCTTTTTCTCTCCAGGAAAAGATGAAATAACTGCTTATAATGAGGCGAATTTGAATGATTTTTCACGTAAATTGAACGCATCCAGTAAATTGGAAGTGTTGGGTTATGCAGACCCAAGCGGAAGTGTCAAGTCGAATAAAAAATTGAGTTATAGACGTGCTATAAATGTGGCAAAATATCTAGAAAAATGCGGTGTTTCTGAGCGTAATATTGAAGTGGATGCTATCGGGGAAGTAAGAACATCCAGTATGGAAGCTGAAATGCTGAGGTATTATCGTAAGGTTGAAGTAAGATTGATAGAGAATTAATTAATGGTATAATTTTAGTGTAAATTGAATTATGAGGTTATTTTTACTTACGTTGTTATTGATTGGTTCAGATCATTTTTGGTCTCAAGCAGTTCCAGCTAAAGAGGAGAATATTCCCTATTTAGTTACTTTTGGAAATAAGGCAAAATCGTCTTATGGCGATGATGATTATGCCCAGGTATTCTTTTTTAGTATTCCCAAAAATCATAAGAAACCGATTTATCTACGAGTATATGATCCCGATATCGGTGGAGAGATAGATGAAAAGGCGAAAGAATTTAACACAAAATCTCGATTTTCAGTCTATGGTGGGAAAGGGTGTATAACAAATAAGGAAGCCCGACAGACATCTACACAAGGTAATTTTAAAAGTGGCAATCTGTTGTATACTAAAACGTTTGGTCCAGATTTACAGTACGACAAGCAATGGGTTACATTTGGTCCGTTTAATCCATCAGAAGGTGAATATTCAGCCGATTATTTTGGTTATGTTTTTAAATTGGTGTGTGAAGGTATCAGTGGAGATGATGGCAATTTATACAAGTATTTTCTGTCTTCTAGTAAAGATAAAAATGTTCCAGTAGAGGGAGGAAATGCATTTACATTCGAATATACTTTTCGATTGCACGATGATCCAAAACAAGTCTCTCACATTTACCCGTATATTGACGACAAGGTAATTTCGATTAAGCAATCGAATTTTGATTGGGACAGTGATGGAGGAATCAAAATATTCAGCGTAGCTCAATGGAGCTTCCCTTTGCAGGTTTCAGAAAACGACCAATGGGTGACAAGTCAATACCAAATTAAAAAACAAGAGAAAGGAAAATCACTAGATATACGATTTTCAAAAAATGCAGCTAAAAAGGTTAGAAATAATAACGTTGTGTTCTATGTTACGAACCAGTATGGTGAGTTTTTGCCATTTTACACTGTGCCAATTGGCGGTATACCGAAGTTTAAAGGAAGTGCCTCTTTTCGTCAGTAACTGCTTATATGTGTTTTATGGAATCATTATTTATACTTTGTTAAATGGCTTATTTTCGATTATTTGTTTTAGTCTGTTTACAGCTGCTTTCTATAAAGGGAATTTCTCAATATTATCAGTTTCAGAGTTATGGACTTGAAGCTGGATTAAGTGATCCTTTTATTTATTCTATAACTCAAGATGATAGAGGTTATTTGCTAGTTGGTACTGGTGAGGGATTAGGTGTGTTTGATGGCGTATCCTTTGAAATGAAATATACGTCAGATAGTCTAGCTGAGGATTTCGTTTCTCAATTATTCAAGAGCAAACAGGGAATTGTTTGGATGGGACACAAGGAAGGTGGTATCTCTTACCTTCAAGGAGATGTCATTAAAAGCTATCCGGTTAACTACGAAATTAATTCAATTATAACTGGCATTTCAGAAGATGATCAGGGTGTTGTTTGGTTTGCAAGTCAGCAAGGAGGTGTTTTTCATATTGATATTAAATCTGGTGACCAGGTGATGTTTTTAGATGAGTTCAGTGGTAAGAACATCAATGATATCGCAATAGCAGGAGACAAAGAATTATTTATAGCAACTAATTCAGGGTTAGAACATTATTATTTAAGCGATAGTCAGAATGAATTGTTTTTCTCGGATCGATACTTAGAAAATTACGACATAAAAAAGATTGAGAATATTGGCAGAGAGGGAATTGCAATTGGCACTAGTCAAAGTGGTCTGTTTGTGTTGGCACCAGGCGCAGATAAGCCAGTTAAACAGGAATTACCAGAAGATATGTTGATTAAGGATCTTTGTTTAGATGATGAGAACAACATTTATGTTTCCACTTTTAACATGGGAATTTATAAACTTGGTCAAAACCAGACGGTACATTATGATGAGGCCAATGGTCTTCCAACACCGAATATTCAAACTGCTTTTATGGATAGGGAAGGAACTATGTGGGTGGGTTCATTTGGTGGAGGGGTATACAAACACTCTCGTGAAGTTTTTACGTATTATCTGATGGCATCAAATCTCGAAGTTCGAGACGTTGTTGTTGAGGGTGAAGCCATGTATATTGCCTCATCCAATAAAGTGCTTAAGATTTTGGGTAGTGATTTTTCGAGCATTGATACAGTTACTGTTGAGGGCATTAGAAATATAACATGTATGTACTTGGATCGAAAAGAAAACCTATGGGTTGGATCAGAAAATAATGGTTTGTTTGTTATTGATTTGAATACGCGTACAGCAAAGAAATGGTCTTTGACGTCTGACTATTTGTCGAGCACAATTAACGACATTTCTGGTGATGGAGTAAGAGTTTGGGTAGGCACTTATAATGGACTGTATGAAATTGGAGAATCGAACGCATTAAACCACTACGACATTACATCCGGGTTATCGCATAACACAGTCAATTGTTTATTTTATGATGACGAAGACGAGATACTCTATATTGGAACTGAAAGTTCTGAGCTTTCAATGATCGAAAATGGGCATTTGTCCGGTAAGCGATATACTGATAATTTTAGTCTCCTTGACATTTACCACATAGATAAATTGTCTGATGGTGGAATATACCTTGCGTCATATGGTGATGGTGTTTTTCGATTTTTGGATGGTAATTTTGAGCAATTTTCGACGTCACAGGGGTTAGCTTCGAATTTTTGCTACGGATTAATCGAAGATATTAGAAAGAATCTGTGGGTTACACATAATGGATATTTGTCTCGAGTTGATATTGAAACGTTAGAGATAAAAGTATTTGAAGAAGAGGATGGGGCCAATAAAGCCTATCAAAAATC
>JABJPZ010000163.1 GCA_018663635.1 Crocinitomicaceae bacterium | reverse complement strand
TATGGTGAAAAAAAGCTGCGGAATCGTTGCGCTAACGGAATCAAGTGTACCGATGAAGAGCACATGTTCAATAGAAGAGTGGAATTGAAAGTACTCTAACCATCCTGAAAACAACTACAATCTGAACTGCTAAAAGTTATCCAGTTTTTGTACATGATCGACTCAATTATTTACGCCTTCCTTTACTTTTTCGGATTCAGAAGTTCATTAATTAATTATATTTCGCTCAAATAAAATTCAATGAAGCACTTAATCCCTTTCGTCGCCCTATTTCTTTTAATAAGTTGCGGTGAAAAAAACACAGAAGTAGTGAATAATCCATCAAAAATTAAAAGCCCCGTTGCAACAGTTAAGCCCCATGAGATGAAGATACACGGGGACACAAGAATAGATAACTATTTCTGGATGAACGAACGGGACTCTCCTGAAGTTTTAAAGTACTTAGAAGAGGAAAACGCCTTTACAAAAGAAAAAATGGCGCATACAGAAACCTTTCAAAAAAGTCTATTTGAAGAAATGAAGGGCCGTATTAAAGAATCTGATGAATCAGTACCGTACAAAGAAAATGGATACTTCTATATTACTCGCTATGAAGAAGGAAAAGAATATCCGATTTATACAAGAAAAAAAGGAAGTTTAAAAGCTGATGAAGAAGTTTTAATTGATGCAAATAAGCTAGCAGAAGGGTTGGATTTTTTTCAGGTAGCCTCTACAGAGTGCAGTGGCAATAACAGCATACTGGCGTATGCTTTTGATGATGAATCCCGGAGGCTTTGGAAAGTTCATTTTAAGAATTTATTGACTGGAGAATTACTTTCAGATGAATTACTAAACACAGACGGTGGGATAGCGTGGGCCAATGACAACAAAACCGTTTTTTATGCGAAAAAAGATACAATCGATTTGAGGACAGGCGAAATATGGAGGCATGTTTTGGGCACACCGCAATCGGAAGACATTTTGGTCTTTGAAGAAAAAGACAATACGTTTAATACAGGTATTTATAAAACGAAATCATCTAGGTATTTAATCATTGGTTCTACTAGCACCCTTACTTCCGAATATCAATATATTGACGCGAATAGCCCTTATGGGGATTGGGCAATTTTTACTCCGCGAGAAAGAGGATTAGAATATCATGTGTCTGACTTCAATGATGAATTCTACATCCGGACAAATTGGGACGCGCAAAATTTCAAATTAATGAAGTGTGCCAATAAGAATACCAACAAAGAAAATTGGGTCGACGTTATTCCCCATCGAGATGATGTTCTTTTTGAAGGAATGGAAACCTTTCAAGACTTTCTGGTTTTAGAAGAACGAGCAAAAGGATTAACCGGTATTCGCATTATCAATCAGAATAATAAAGAAGACCATTATATCGAATTTCAGGACGAAGCGTATATAGCAATGACTAGCTACAATCCTGACTTTAATGCTGATGTATTGCGCTATTCTTATAGCTCTTTAACAACACCATGGTCAACCTATGATTATAATATGGAGAGCCGAGAGCAAGTACTTCTTAAACAACAGGAAGTTCTTGGAACGTTTTCCCCAGATGATTATGAATCTAAAAGGATTTACGCACCAGCATCCGACGGGAAAGAAATTCCAATTTCGCTTGTTTACAAAAAAGGACTTGAACTTAATGGTTCTAATCCAACCTTGCTTTATGCTTATGGGTCGTATGGTTACAGTACAGACCCTAGCTTTAGATCAACGCGCCTCAGCCTGTTAGACCGTGGTTTTGTTTATGCTATTGCTCATATTCGTGGAGGAGAAGAAATGGGTAGGCAATGGTACGAAGATGGCAAGCTTCTAAAGAAAATGAACACGTTCACAGACTTTAACGATTGTGCTTCTTATTTAACAAAACAGAAATACACCGATTCTAATCATTTGTGTGCCATGGGAGGAAGTGCGGGAGGATTGCTAATGGGCGCAATAATTAACCTTCAACCTTTGCTGTATAAAGGCGTAATTGCTGCTGTTCCATTTGTAGATGTTGTAACTACTATGTTAGACGAAAGCATCCCACTCACCACAAGTGAATACGATGAATGGGGTAACCCGAATGATAAGGAATATTATGATTACATGTTGTCTTATTCACCCTATGACCAGGTAAAAAACCAGAATTACCCAAATATGCTGGTGACTACAGGTTACCACGATAGTCAGGTACAATATTGGGAGCCTGCTAAGTGGGTTGCGAAGCTAAGAGAAATGAAAACAGATGATAATTTATTGCTTTTTGATTGTAATATGGATTCTGGTCATGGCGGTGCGTCAGGTCGGTTTGAAGCACTAAAAGAAACAGCATTAGAGTATGTCTTCTTAATGGATCTTGTTGGCATCGATAAATAGTCAAAAATTGTTATCCAATGGATAGGAATAAATCTCATGCTATAATTGTTGGTGCAGGGCCAGCAGGAATGATTATGGCGTGGCTGCTTGTTCGAAATAATATTCAAGTTACCATCATTGAAAGGCATCCTGATTTTTCAAGAGAATTTCGAGGCGAGGGGATTCAAGCTTCGGTGATGAAGCACCTGGAAGAACTCGGTTTAATGGATACCATAATGCAATTAAAAATGGGAGTTCCAGCTGAAGCCGCACGGGTTTTCTTTAATGAGAAACCTGTTGCTGTATTAAAAGGAGTTGATGAGGATTCTGATTTTGGAATCGTACTTCATCAAGAAAAGTTTTTACTGTATTTGCATCAAGAGCTATCAAAGTCTTCGTTGTACCAGTCTTATTTAGGACACACTGCAATTAACTTTGTTGAAAATAATCACGGAGTTTCTAGCATAACAGTGAAAGACAAAGAAAAAAGAGAAAAACAGCTCGTTGGTGATTTAATATTTGTAACAACTGGTCGGGGAACTGCACTCAGAAAAAAACTAAACTTACAAGCAAAAAAGGTAGCTACGCATTGGAACATCCTGTGGATTTTATTGCCCAGGCCTAAACAAGATGACCTAGTACCTAAAGGCTTTAGAGCTTATTTAAATGGTGAGAGCCTATTTATTCTTTATACCAATTCCGAAGG
>JABJPZ010000015.1 GCA_018663635.1 Crocinitomicaceae bacterium | reverse complement strand
TTACGTACGCGATGTCTAAATAGAACTTATTAATTCTATACCCAGCACCAACAGAATACTTCACCAACTTGGTTGAAACTTCGTTAAGTGGATTGTCTTTGATTTGAATACCGGCACGAGCCATAATCAGCTTCGTTAGCTTTACTTCAGCTCCTATCCTTAAAGTAGATGCTTTGGTATAAAGCGTATTAATTGCTTCGTTTTCTGGATTGAAATCATAAGGAGCAGTCGAATAAGTAGCAGAACTCAACCGTGATTTAGAATAATCAAGTAATTCATAATCGGCAGAAAGAACGGCCCTTTTAAGTAACACAAAAGAAGCGCTCCCAGTCAATTTTAAGGGTGTTTTTAAGCGGTAAACATAAGATCCAGGATCGCTAGAGGCCTCATACTCGTTTCCATCATCAAAGTTAGTCACTAGTCCATTTTGCCATCTATCTGAAAGCCTGAACGTTGTTGGGGTTTGCAGCGCCACTCCAAATCGGAACCAATCAGTTGGCAACGCAACAAAGCCTATTTTGAAATTAAACCCTGACCCCGTAGTTTTTAGCGTTTGAGTGAAGGTAAAATTATCCAGGTCATTGATGGTGTCGTTAGCCACATTTTCTACATGCTGCGACATCTCTTCATATCGTAAATTTGGAATTCCAATACTTCCACCTATATACAGTTTGTTCATGTAGTTTCCACTTAATGCGAGTTCGGTAGAAGACATGTTCCCTTTTCTTTCAATTGTTTTTAGCGTATTTGTTCCGCCATTAATTGCAGAAACATAAGTGTTGTTTCCTGCCGTTGTTGGATTTATTAACCAGGTATCGTACGCCAAATAGCTGTCGTAATTATTATTGAAAACTAAATCATCTTCATTAGTGCCGTCAGCCCAGTTAGCGAAAACTAAAGAGTAAGAATTAGGGGTTTCTCCCTCAATTCTAATTTTCTCGTTAAAATTATTCAATCGATTATAGGTAATTCCAAATTGTACACTTTGCCAACCAATGTGTTCTCGTTTCTTGAAAACATGAGTACCAACAAATCCAACATTTGGAATATTCAAATTACCAGACGTTGCAGCTGAAGTATTTGAGTACAAAGTTGAAGTTGCCGAATTTGATCCAGATTGTAGTGTGAACGAAAATTCATTTTTACTGAAACGTCCCATTGATGCTGGGTTTATACCTACAGCAGAAACATCACTTCCAATCGAACCAAATGCTCCGCCTAAACCTGTAAATCGGGCGGTACCTTCGTAATTGGTTAAAGAATAACGAAGTGCATCAATTTCATTTTGAGCAAACGCATTTATAGTTAATGACAGCAATAAAATTATGATCAATGACTTATTCATCGTAGTGCTTTTATTTGTTTAATTACCTTCTGCCGCCTGATTTTGAAGATCGGGATCCCCCACTAGAGCTTCCTGAAGATCTAGATGGACTCGAAGACCTGGTGCTTCCGCTTGAGCCTGAACTTCTCGATGGCGACTTAGACGGTGAGCTCTTGGAGTATCCAGAACTTCTCGATGGCGACTTAGAAGAAGACCCACCAGTATAGCCTGAGTTTCTTGAGGGCGATGAAAACGACTCTCTAGAATAACCCGAATTTCTCGATGGAGAGGAAGAAGACGATCCTCTAGAATTTCCTGAGTTTCTTGATCCCGTTGAAATCGATCTTTCAGAGATTCCAGAGTTTTGATTAATGGAATTATTATTTATTCCTGTGTTATTTGATCTTGTTGTAGTTCGAGATCCTGCATAAGTACCAGCAGGTCGGTAACCACTGGATCTGCTAGCATTGTTTCTATTACCATACTGGGTTGTTCTATTCGCATTACTGTTCCTTGATGTAGATGCAATGCTCGAATTTCCTGCCCATGGTGAAATCGCTTGTGCAGGCTTCTTTTCTATTAAATTGGCTCGTGTTGATACGGGTTCTCGAACGGTAGCAGAAATTGCTGGACTTCCAGCTGTAATATTTTCACGCTGTCTTGTAGAAGTGATTGTTGGTGTTCTTTCTTCTAAAATCATTCCACTTTCTTTACCATTGGTGACAGGCTTGTACACTGTAGGTTTATTTAATGTCGTATTATTCGAATTATCAGTATTTGCAATTAAAGATCGAGGTGAAATTGAGCCTAACGTATTGTCTTCGTATTGACCATCGCCATTTGATCCGTAAGTTGATCCGTTCTCGGAGTTAGAAGAACCACCACCAGGTCTATGACCAAAATTAGGAGAGGAGCCCGCATCTCCGCTTCCGTATCCACCATTTCCGAAATTCCCATTTCCGTATCCACCGCTTCCGAAATTCCCATTTCCATAATATCCACCGTAATAAGAGTTTCCATAATACCCACCATAACCATAATAAGGCGTTCCATATCCATAACCCCATCCATTATAATATGGGTTTCCATAACCATAGCCCCATCCATTGTAATAAGGGTTTCCATAACCATATCCCGATCCATTGTAATAAGGATTTCCATAACCCCAATTCATCGTAAACGCTGGAGAGTATTGTCTGTAGCCCCAATAGTTCCATCTACTTGAGTATGTATTAGGTCCACAAGACCAGCAATTATTATTGAAATTTCCATTGTTAGAATTTCCATTATAATAATTGTTTATATATGTGTTTCCTTGTGTGTTTCCTGTGTTTTGATAGTCAGGGTCAAAATAATCATCTGTATAAAGTTCCTCTTCATAGTCTTTAATTGGTTCAATAGCAACGGGTTCAATGATAGAATTGTCATATACATCATCTTGAACAATACTTTTCTGGGTAGAACAAGAAGAAGCGAAAATTGCAAAAATTAAAGAGAGTTGTGTGAACTTTTTCATAATACATCTAATTTACGTTGATAGACTTTATAAATTTACAAGGTTAAAAAATATATTCAGCGAATATTAAATATATTTTAAACCATGATTAACATAAATTTAACAATTATCATACCAAAGTTTACAAATGGGAAAAGGATTAACAAAAAGAGCTGAAAACTACTCTGAGTGGTACAATGAAATTGTTGCAAAGGCTGATCTAGCTGAGAATTCAGGAGTAAGAGGCTGTATGGTAATTAAGCCATATGGGTTTGCGATATGGGAAAAAATGCAAGCAGAATTAGATCGAATGTTCAAAGAGACCGGTCATCAAAATGCTTACTTCCCCATTTTCATACCCAAATCTTACTTTAGCAAAGAGGCCAGTCACGTTGACGGATTTGCAAAAGAGTGTGCTGTTGTTACCCATTACCGGTTAAAAAATTCGGAAGATGGTAAGGAAGTTATTGTCGATCAAGACGCGAAATTAGAGGAAGAACTTATTGTAAGACCAACATCAGAAACAATCATTTGGGATACGTATAAAAGATGGATTCAATCTTATCGAGACCTACCGATACTTGTTAATCAGTGGGCGAACGTAGTGCGCTGGGAAATGCGAACGCGACTTTTCTTGAGGACTTCTGAGTTTCTCTGGCAGGAAGGCCACACGGCTCATGCTACAAAAGTTGAAGCAATTCAAGAAGCTGAGCAAATGTTAAGAGTTTATGCAGATTTTGCAGAAAACTTTATGTCAGTGCCGGTTTTGCAAGGAACAAAAACAGAAAGTGAACGATTTGCAGGCGCTTTAGAAACCTACTGTATTGAAGCTTTAATGCAAGATGGTAAAGCTTTACAAGCGGGCACTTCACATTTTCTTGGTCAGAATTTCGCTAAGGCATTTGATGTAAAATTTGCTACCAAAGAAGGTGGGCAGGAATACGTATGGGCTACATCCTGGGGGGTTTCGACCAGACTAATGGGCGCATTAATTATGACACATTCTGATGATTTTGGATTAGTACTTCCTCCAAAACTTGCACCAATCCAGGTTGTAATTGTACCGATATATAAATCTACGGAAGATTTAAATCGTATTTCGAATTATGTCGAAGGTCTGATATCAGAATTGAGAGATCTCGGCATATCGGTTAAGTACGATGATGACGACCAAAGACGTGCAGGTTGGAAATTTGCTGAGTATGAAATGAAAGGTGTGCCAATAAGAATTGCGATTGGCCCTAAAGATATGGAAAACGGTACTGTAGAATTATCTCGGAGAGATGTGCCCGGAAAAGAAGGAAAGGAATATGCTCCACAGACAAATTTAGCTGAAAGGTTGCAGGAATTGCTTGATGAGATCCAAGTAAATTTATTCCAACGCGCTTCATCTTACAGGCAAGAAATGACAACAACTGTAGATAATTACGATGATTTTAAAAAGACTCTTACAGAAAAAGGCGGATTTATTTTGGCGCATTGGGATGGAAGTGAAGAAACAGAAAAGAGAATAAAAGAAGAAACTAAGGCAACGATAAGGTGCATATTGCACGGAGGTGACGAAGAGAATGGAAAGTGCATTTATTCGGGTAAACCGTCGAAAAGAAGAGTTGTCTTTGCAAAAGCATATTGATTATGGAGAACCCAACAGCTAGAGAGTTAATTTTTAACGAGCTTAAGGAAAAAGCAATTTTAAAGCAGGATGTTTACAATAATCTTAAATTAAATTTTAAGGTGATGAAAACAATCCTGAAAGAGATGGCGGACGATCTTAGGGATAAAATGCAAAAGCAAGATGACCGTGTTAAAATTGAGTACAGAGAAAGGGGTGAATATGAAGCACATCTGCAATTTGCAGGAGATATTTTAATTTTTCAAATGCCCTCAAATGTTTTTCAGTTTGATCCATCAAATAGTTTGTGGAAGACCTCTTATTTGGATGAAAATGCAAATAGAGGCTTTTGTGGAATCATTAATATTTATAATTTTTTAGCGGATTCATTTAAATATAATCGCATTCACGATTCAGGATATATGATTGCCCGAATTTTTTTAAATGCTGAGAATCATTTCATGGTTCAGGGTAAACGGCAACTGGGTTTTATTTATAATGATTTTATCAATATGACGATGTCTAAGGATTATATGGAAAAAGTTATTGAATCCGCTATATTGTATACCCTCGACTTTGACCTTTATACTCCTCCATATGATCGGGTGCAAGAAGTTTCTGTTCAGCAAATTAATTCTGTGGCTGATAAGCAGCATCTTAAAACAGGAAAACGATTAGGATTCGTTTTTCATGCGGATTCAGACGAAATCTAGTTAATTGTGCTTAATACGTGAATAATTTCGAGATAAATAAGTGTGTGTCGTTTGTTGAAAATGAAAATTATTATACATTTGCACTCCCAATCTAAATAGTTGTGACTAATTGGATTGTTTTAGGCCCGTTCGTCTAGGGGTTAGGACGCCAGGTTTTCATCCTGGAAACAGGGGTTCGATTCCCCTACGGGCTACATTTTTTATATAATAATTATATGGCAAATCATAAGAGTGCATTAAAAAGAATTAGATCTAACGAGTCAAAAAGGCTTAGAAATAAGTATCAGCATAAAACGACTCGGACAGCGATAAGAAACTTACGGTCATTAACCGATAAGAAAGAAGCAAATTCTTTATTACCAGGAGTAGTAAAGATGTTAGATCGTTTAGCGAAGACAAATGTTATTCACAAGAATAAGGCGAGCAACTTAAAATCAAGCTTGACAAAGCATGTGAATAGTCTTTAAGAAAGAAATCTTCTAAAAGTTAAGGTCTCCTCGAATACTCGTGGGGACCTTTTTGCGTTTGAAAAACAGTTCGTCACCAAAAATTGTGAATTAAATGCCAGGATATTTCAACAACACAACAAGTCTAAAGGTTAATCAATTATCTGTATTAGACCGCCCGAGAGAGAAGCTACAGCTAAAAGGACGAGATGTTTTATCTGAAGCGGAATTGATTGCAGTGCTAATAAATTCCGGTAGTAGAGGGGAGTCTGCTGTAGATTTGGCAAAAAGAATTTTGGCAGGTTCAAAAAACTGTTTGGATACACTTTCTAAAAAAAATATGCAGGAGTTAATGGCTTTTAAAGGTGTCGGAGAAGCCAAGGCCATTTCTATTATTGCAGCATTGGAATTAGGCCGAAGGCGAATGGGGAACAAAAGCTTGCGTTTAAAAATTCAATCAAGCCAAGGGGCTTTTGATGCCATAAAATCGAACTTTATGGATTTATCGCATGAAGAATTTTGGGTTATTTGTTTGAATCGAGGGAATAAGATTATCTCAAAAATCTTGATAAGTAAAGGAGGAATTTCTGGTACAGTTGTCGATATTAAGCTAATATTCAAAGCTGCTTTGGAACAATTAGCAAGTTCCATAATTGTGTGTCATAATCACCCTTCTGGAAACTTGGATGCAAGTAAAGAAGACAAAGCAATTACAAAAAAGATAAAGGAAGCAGGAGAAATTATGGATGTTACTTTACTTGATCATCTTATTATTTCAGACTATAATTATTTTAGTTTTGCAGATAACGGACAGATATGATAAAAGTACTTACTATTGTTGGGGCGAGGCCTCAGTTAATAAAAGCGGCCGCAATAAGCAGAGCCATTCGGAATAAATTTCAGGATGATATAGAGGAAGTGATGCTGCATACGGGACAGCATTATGATGAAAACATGTCATCCATCTTTTTTGATGAATTGTCTATTCCTAAACCAACAGTTAATTTAAATGTAGGCTCGATGTCTCACGGGATGCAAACAGCCAAAATGTTGGAAGGAATTGAATTGGCACTGCAAGAGTATAAGCCAAATGTACTTCTCATTTATGGTGACACAAATTCAACGTGCGCTGGTGCATTAGCCGCTATAAAATTACATATTCCTATTGTACATATAGAAGCAGGTTTGCGGTCATTTAACAAAAATATGCCGGAAGAGGTGAACCGAATCACTGCTGACCACATGTCTACCTTACTGTTTTCACCAAGTGACAGCGGTTTAGTCAATCTGCAAAAAGAAGGATTCAATATTCAAGCTACAGCACCATTTTCTCCCGATAATCCTGGCATTTATAAATGCGGTGATATAATGTACGACAACAGTATGTATTTTTCATCATTAGCGGAAGGTAAAGCACAGATTAAGGAAGAGAAAAAATTAAAAGAAAACGACTACATCTTAGCTACGATCCACAGGCCATCAAATACTGATCATCCCAACAAGCTTGAGCAGATATTTGAGGCATTTCTTGAACTGGCTAATCAGGGTAACATTATTCTAATGCCTTTACATCCTAGAACTGTTTCGGCAATGGAAAGAAATTTGTCTACTCAATTTAATAAAAGAATAAAGGATTGCGACCATATTGAATTGTTGCCGCCTGCGTCCTTTTTAGAAATTATTGATCTTGAAAAAGATGCGAAATTATTGATTACAGACTCTGGTGGAATGCAGAAAGAAGCTTTTTTCTTTAAAAAACCCTGTATAGTTCTTAGAAATGAAACCGAGTGGATTGAATTGGTTCATAACGGAAATGCGATATTGACAGGTCCGGACAGAAAAAAAATAATTGATGCTTACAATACATTTCAGAAAACCGAATCATTCACTTACCCTAATTTTTACGGTGATGGAAAAGCAGCAGAATTTATTTGTTCAGAAATTATCCAACAATTGTAAGTAATTTGATTAGCTCTATTGCCAAATACACCAAGTGTTTTGTGCTTGCTCCATTTGTAAGGGATGCAAGAACAGTCGTAATGAAGGACGTTTTTTCAGTTGTACGAGTACCAGAGAGCAGTATTGTAGAAAAACAAGCAGCATTAGATCAGGCAATTGACTGGCTATTCGTTGCTCAAGATAAAATGGTTGATGATGGCTTTGGGTCCTATCACTTTATTGACGGTTGGGGTGCTTCTTATCCGGAAACATCAGGTTATATCATTTCTTCGCTTGTGGAATATGCCAAAGTAAGTAGATCTGACGAGGTAATGGCTCGTTGTGTAAAATGTGCTAATTGGTTACTTTCGATTCAAAAGCAGAGTGGTGGTTGGCAAAGTATGACTCTAGCTCAGAGCAGACCTGAGGTGGTTTTTAATACGGGTCAAGTTATTCGTGGTCTATATTCGATTTATAAAGAAACTCAGCACGAGAAGTATTTACAAGCCTGCATTAAAGCAATCGATTGGCTATGTTCAGTCCAAGATGATGACGGCGCCTGGCGCAAGCATGCTTATATGGGATTAGAACGCGTTTATGATAGCTATGTTGATGCTCCAATACTTGAAGTAAGTGCTAAGACAAAAAATGATTTACATACCCTAAAAGCGATTAAGAATTTAAATTGGATTATAGACAATAAACAAAAAGAAAACGGTTGGTTTTTAGATTGTGATAACACGATACACAAAAACGACCGTCCTATTTTGCATACGATTGCATATACCATAGATGGATTATTGGATAGTGCCCAGTATCTTTCAGAAAAGAAATTTTTTAATGCAGCAAAAATACCTGCAGAAAAATTATTGGATATATTTTTACAACATGGAACTTTGGCTGGGCGTTTTAATTATGATTGGTCAGGTTCGGAGTCGACAATTTTAACTGGTTGTGCTCAAATCAGTATTTGTTGGCTTAAAATTTTTCGTGAAACCAATGAAAATAAATTCTTTATTGGTGCTGAAAAAATGAACAGTTTTCTTGTCGCTAAGCAAAATCGCACGATGAGTGGAACAAGTAATACCAAGGGAGCAATTACAGGATCTTACCCGGTTTGGGGGCGATATGAAAATTTTTCTTGTCCGAATTGGGCGACAAAATATTTTGTAGATGCATTATTATTAGAATTATCCATTAAATCTGCCGATTGAGTAATAAGTTAAATATTCTTTTTTTATCAAGCTGGTATCCCAATGATGTAACCCGGACAAAAGGAAATTTTGTTCAGCGGCACGCAGAAGCAGTTGCTACGGTTTGCAATGTCTGTGCAATCGTTGTTATTGAAGACCCCAGCAGAAGAAAGAAGGCTTATCATATCGATCGTAAAATGATTAAGGGTGTTGATACAATTTGCGTTTATACCAAACCAGGTTTTGGCAAGTATACCAAATGGCTTCGTTTTTTCAGAGGGCACGACAAAGCAATAAAGCTTATTTTAGAATCTTTTCAACCAGACGTTATTCATGGTAATGTAATATTCCCCGTCGGAATAGTCGTCAAGAAATGGGCATTGAGATTAAAGATTCCATTTGTCTTCACAGAACACTTAACTTCATACTTGCCTGCTAATCGTTCGTATTTAAAATCAAGACACTTAAAATCAATTAGAAGTGCAGCTGAAACAGCTGATATGATCTTACCTGTTTCTAATGATTTGTTGCTTGCTATGAAAGAATTGAATATTGGTAATAATTATGAGGTAGTTCCTAATGTGGTTGATACAGCTTTATTTAAACCCTTGAAAAAGCAACGAGACCGAAAGCGTTTAATTCATGTATCAACAGCTAAAGATTATCATAAAAATATTTCTGGTATTTTAAGGACAATTTCAAATTTGAAAAAAGAACGAGATGATTTTGAGTTACTTATTATTAGTGATGGTGAAACGATGTCACACCAGCATTTAGCTGAGGAATTAGGTATTTCAGATCTAGTTATTTTTGAAGGTGAGCAACCTATTGATGAAGTGGGAAGGAAAATGGGGGCTTCTGATGCGTTTTTACTTTTTTCAAATTTTGAAAACCTACCGTGTGTTATCATTGAAGCACTGAGTGCGGGAATTCCCGTTATTTCAAGTAATGTAGGTGGAATACCGGAAATGGTGAATGAGCATAATGGTGTACTTGTAAACCCAGGTGATGAAGTGGAATTACTCAAAAAAATCACATTAGTGTTGGATAGTAATCAATTTGATTCAGAGGCTATTTCAAAATCAGCACAAGATAAGTACAGTATTCCAGCTGTTTCTTCCCACTTATTACGAATCTATAATGAAGTAATTAAAACGTAGTGAAAGTCGTCAGGAGACAAGATATCGATGTGCAAAGGTGGGATTCCATGGTGTGGCATTCTGAAAGTGCTCTTTTTTACAATTTATCTTGGTGCCTAGATACTTTATGTGAAGACTGGTTGGTTATTTTTAAAGATGATTATCAAGCAGCAATTGCATTACCCATTAAAAGCAAATTAGGAATTAGATATACTTATAATCCGTTTTTATTTCATAGAATTTCAGCTATCGGTAATTGGAGTAGGGAGGAACTCGATGAGGCTTTATGGATTTCTTCGAAATATGTAGACTTGCGAATACGAGAAAAAATAGAAGGCGCTAATGATTGGAGTAATTACGAACTTGAGCTTAATTCAAATTATCTAGAAATAATTCAGGGATATAATTCAAATGCAAAGCGAAATATAAAGAAGGCAACTGCGCAAAATCTGTACTTCAAATCGATGAATAATGCAGCATTAATTTCTTTCTTTTTTAAAGAAAACGTTTCTTTTAACAAGCTAGGAATAAAGGAAAAAGAGTATGAAAATTTCGAAAAATTAATGCTTGAGGCTTTTGATTGTGAGATTGGTCATGGGTTTATTGTTGAAAAGAAGGAAGAATTAGTAGCAGCAGCCTTTTTTATTGAGTTTAATAATCGACTTACTTTTGTAAAAGGAACGAGTAGCGCCATAGGAAGGGAATTCGGAGCGATGCATTTTTTGTTCGACAGAATATTTAATGAATACGCGGGGCAATCTATTACACTAGATTTCTCAGGTTCTAATGCCCCCTCTGTGGCTCAATTTTACAAATCATTCGGGGCTTCAGACAGGCCCATTTGTTATGTTAAGCGTAATCATATGCCATTCCCACTCAATCAAATAAAAAAAGGGTGATTTAATTTTCAGCTTGAAATAAAAGTATTCTTACTTTTTTCATCTTTCACTTTGCTTACAGTAAATAAACAAGTTAGTTCGTTATATTTGAGTTCTAAATTAGGATGAATTGGAAGTTATTAATTTAAGTGAAGTAAATTCTTTGATGAGCACGTTCATTCAAGAAATACGAGATGTTAATGTTCAGACTGACAGAATGCGCTTTAGAAGAAACGTTGAACGTGTAGGTGAAATTATGGCATATGAAATGAGTAAGCGATTTCCATTTCGAAAAGTAGAAACGGTAACGCCACTTGGAAAGTCAAATGGATTTGGACTTGTCGAGCAACCAGTTCTTGCAACAATTTTAAGGGCTGGCTTACCGATGCATATGGGATTCTTAAATTATTTTGACCATGGAGATAATGCTTTTATCAGCGCGTATAGAAAGCATACGAATGAAGAAGATTTTGAAGTGGAAATTGAATATTTAAGTAGCCCGAAAATTGATAATCGCATATTAATTATAAATGATCCCATGTTGGCTACAGGAGCATCGATGGTTTTGGGTTATCAAGCTATGTTAAGTAAAGGGAAACCTAAAGAAGTGCATATTGCGAGTATAATTGCCAGTAAGCAGGGAGTTGAATATTTGCGAAGTATGGTGCCCGAAAACGCTACGTTTTGGGTGGGTGCAATTGATGATGAATTGTCAGCACAGTCATATATTATACCTGGTTTAGGGGATGCGGGGGATTTAGCTTTTGGAAAGAAAGAATAATTATGTGGGAACATCTTGGTGATTATACCTTTCTATATTTTTTGTCATTTATAAAATATTTTATCGCCCCCATTTTTGGTTGGGCTCGGGGTCTGAATTTTTTCGAAATCGCCATGTCGTGCTTCGCTGGTGCCTATACATCCTTTAATATTTTCTTTTGGGGCTCGTCTTATTTTTTTAAAAGAGCCGCAAAAAAACGAAAGACAAGTTCAAATAAGAAAAGAAATTTTACAAAATTGAATCGTATCGTTGTGAAAATGAGACGATTAAAAGTGGGCTTTTTATTGATCACATTTCTTTGCCCTATGTTTCTTTCAGTGCCTTTAGGTACACTGATTGTTGTAAAGTTTTACAGGCATGATTATAAAACCTTTTTCGTTTCGTCTTTATTTATCGGATTATGGTCAATTATTTTAACGGCTTCCTATATGTTTGCTAGATGATATTAAAGGATGTTAAACATGTTTTTTGGGATCTTGATCATACATTGTGGGATTTTGATCTCAATTCTAGCGATACACTTCATGAATTATTTATACGATACAACTTAGAGAATGAGTTAAAAACGCAAGTAGGCGAATTTATAGCTGCTTACAAGAGAATAAATGATGTATGTTGGGATAAGTATAGAAATGGTTTAATGACCAAAGATGAGCTAAGGCTAGCCAGATTCAGTCTTACTTTTTCGCATTTTGGTGTAAAGGAATATGACAGAGCGGAGGAATTTGGTTGGAGGTATATGGATGAATGCCCAAAAAAGTCAAAGCTAATTCCTGGAACCTTCGAAGTTCTTAATTACTTAAAAGGAAAATATAAACAGCACATCATAACAAATGGTTTTAAGGAAGTTCAAGGAGTTAAGCAGGACGCTGCTGGTTTGAAGTCGTATTTTGATGTGGTTGTTTGTTCTGAGGAAGTAGGCGAAAAAAAACCACACCCAAGTGTTTTTAATTATGCATTGGAAAAAGCTGGAGCTAATGCCTCTGAAAGCGTGATGATAGGAGATAATTTAGAAGTGGATGCCTTGGGTGCCCAGAAAGCCGGATTGCGAGGGATTTGGTTTAATCCTGAACAAAGATTAGTTCAACATTCTGTAATAGAAATTACGGAATTAGTAGAACTGTTGCAGATATTATAAAGTAATATTAAAATCATCTTTTAATTTCTTTAAATCATCCATAAAAAAAGTTGAGCAAAATTCTTTTTCCTGTTCCGTCATTGGGGGATAGCCTGCTCCATATTTTTTATTCATGCTATTTACACGATCGTTTATGCGGGTCTTTATCACAAAGGACTTAATTATTTTAATACGCATTGGTCGTCTTATTAGGTTTCTTAACCAATGATTTCTATTAAGTAAGAATTGCTGTAATGCTTTGGACTTTACTTTTTTGGCTTTGTTTTTAGCCTCAAGAGGTGTAATTTGAAATCGGGGAATTTCTAGAAAATTACTTAATTGATCGATAACCTTTTGAGGAGTTTTTTGTAAATCTTCTGTTCTTAATATTTGAATTTGATCTTGGTCGAAATACTTAAGCCAATTGCATAATAGTTTATGATATAGACTGCCTTCAAAATGGCAAAGGTTATTTTTTAAAATGATATCACCAGCTAAAAATTCTTTTTCTTTTTTGAGAGATTCAATTAACCCAATACTTGACTTTTGATAACCATTATTTAGACTATAATGATAATTGGAGTAGGTTCTGGAAGTGGGATCCCGCAACAATACGGTTATCTTAATATCTGGATTGTGTTTGTAAACTCTTTCTGGTCCTTTATCTGACATAAGGAGGTAGGTGTCCGTTGTAGTGAAAGAGCCAGTTTTTAAGTTGAAATGGTCCTGTAAAAAAGTTTCACCTCTATCATAATGATCGTCGACAGAGAAGAAATGCACCTCCTTAATTACCGTATTAGCAATGTGAGGATGCTGATTAATATAATCTGATAATGAGGTTGTTCCGCACCTACCCATTCCGATAATAATGTGATCTAATTTCACAATGTTACATCTTGATTTAATTCAATATAGTCTCTTAATGACGATTGTCAAATAAATAACAATTTTATCTAGGTATTTAGTATCTATTAAAATGTAATTGAGATTTATTAATTGCAAAAGTTTGCATGCAAATTCTGATTATTCAACGCGGGAAACAAAAAAGGCGGTCTGTTAAAGACCGCCTTTACATAATGTTAAAATTTTTCTACTCCGCAAGAATAATAACCTTGTTATTGAGTACTTCCAAAACACCACCATCCACATCAAAACTTTCACGGCCATTAGGCGTTACTACTTCAACTTTACCACTTCTTAAAGATGTAATTAAGGCTGCGTGGTTTTCTAAGATACCTAAACTGCCATCTTTGCCTGGCGCGTAAACGGCGGAACCTTCTCCACTGTATAATTCTTGGTCCGGGGTTAAAATTTCAATTCTCATTGGTTTAAAATTTAAACTTCAGCTAGCATTTTTTTACCTTTTTCAATGGCTTCCTCAATGCTTCCAACGAGGTTAAATGCAGCTTCAGGATATTCGTCTACCTCACCGTTGAGAATCATGTTGAAACCCTTAATGGTGTCTTCAATAGGAACTAATACACCTTTCAAACCTGTAAATTGTTCTGCAACATGAAATGGTTGTGATAGGAATCTTTGAATCCTTCTGGCTCTATGTACTAATAGCTTGTCATCTTCTGAAAGCTCATCCATACCCAGGATGGCAATAATATCCTGTAATTCTTTATATTTCTGAAGAATCTGTTGTACAGCTATAGCACAATTATAATGTTCATCTCCTAATATTTGTGCCGTTAGAATTCTAGAAGTTGAATCCAATGGATCAACAGCAGGATAAATTCCAAGTTCAGCGATTTTTCTTGAAAGAACAGTTGTTGCATCAAGGTGTGCGAATGTTGCTGCTGGTGCAGGATCTGTTAAATCATCAGCTGGCACATAGACAGCTTGAACAGATGTAATAGAACCTCTTTTTGTAGAAGTAATTCTTTCTTGCATCGCACCCATTTCAGACGCCAAAGTAGGTTGGTAACCTACAGCAGAAGGCATTCTTCCTAAAAGTGCTGACACTTCAGAACCGGCTTGGGTAAATCTGAAAATATTATCAACGAAGAATAAGATATCTTTTCCTTGACCTTCGCCATCTCCGTCTCTAAAGTATTCCGCCATCGTAAGTCCTGATAAGGCAACTCTTGCTCTCGCTCCAGGAGGTTCATTCATTTGGCCAAACACGAGTGTTGCTTGCGATTCCGCAAGTTCTTTTTTGTCTACTTTGGTTAAATCCCATCCACCTGCTTCCATGGATTCTTCGAATTCCTTACCGTATTTGATAACACCGGATTCAATCATTTCTCTTAACAAGTCATTACCTTCTCTGGTTCTCTCACCGACACCGGCAAAAACGGATAATCCTTCGTATCCTTTTGCAATGTTATTGATGAGCTCCATGATTAACACGGTCTTACCAACACCAGCACCTCCAAATAATCCAATTTTACCACCTTTTGAATAAGGCTCAATAAGGTCAATCACTTTAATTCCGGTAAATAGCACTTCTGTTGAAGTGGAAAGTTCATCAAACTTTGGTGCTTCTCTATGAATTGGTGCGCCATTTTCTCTGTGACATTCTCCGATTCCGTCAATTGCTTCACCTACTACGTTGAACAATCTCCCTTTTACTTGATCACCAGTTGGCATCATAATTGGCGCTCCTTTACTGATGGCTTCTAATCCTCTTGATAAGCCATCCGTAGCATCCATCGAAATGGTACGTACTGAATCCTCACCAATGTGTTGTTGGCATTCCAAGATAATTTCTTGGCCGTTAGATTTTTTAACGGTTATTGCATCCAAAATATTTGGAAGTTCATTTGCTCCTTCGAAGCTAATATCAACAACTGGTCCTATGACTTGTGTGATTTTTCCTTTTAAGCTAGACATATCTTATTTTTGTATATAACTGAGTTCTTCAAAATCGTTTGCGAAAGTAGCAATATTAGACGAAATAAATGCCATTTTTTTAAATATATTTTACATATTTTTGCCAATCAATACTGTTAACGCATTTAACTTTGGATATTTATGGTTAATATCTGAAAATCAGTAACTAATCGACATAATAAAATTGAAGGTTTACACGGATATTTCCGACTTTAAAAATGTGAAAAATCCGGTAGTAACTACGGGCACTTTTGATGGAGTGCATTTTGGTCATCAAAAAATTATAGATAGATTGAAATCAGTTGCCACTAAGATTGGTGGCGAGTCTGTTCTGTTAACTTTTCATCCACACCCTAGAATGGTACTTTTTCCGGATGACGAAGACCTCAAATTGCTGTCTACACGAGAGGAAAAAATAAAGCGCTTAGAATCGGCCGGGTTGGACCATTTAATTATTTATCCCTTTTCCAGAAAGTTTTCACGTCGCACTGCCACCGAATATGTGCGTGATTTACTTGTTAACGAGATTGGAGTCAAAACTTTAGTGATAGGTTACGACCATCAATTTGGAAGAAATCGCGAAGGGAACTTTGAACAATTGATAGAACTTGCGGGTATTTATGACTTTAAGTTGGAGGAAATTCCAGCGCAAGAACTGGATGATGTAAAAGTCAGTAGTACGAAGATTAGGAATGCTTTATTAAAGGGGGATGTAAAAACGGCTTCAAAGTATTTAAGTCATGATTATAAAGTTTCAGGAATTGTCGTAAAAGGCAGGCAACTTGGCAGAGAGCTGGGCTTCCCAACTGCTAATATTTCTGTTCTGGACAGATATAAATTGATCCCAGGAGATGGAGTTTACGCGGTTAATGTGAAAGTGAATAAAGGGAACTTTAAAGGGATGCTCAATATTGGCTACCGCCCAACTGTTGGTGGGCTTTACAAGGCAACGATGGAGGTAAATATTTTTGAATTTAACGAAAATATTTACGGTCACTTTATTGGCGTAGAATTTGTTAAAAGGTTGAGGGATGAGATTAAATTTGACTCTGTTGAGGAATTGAAAATCCAGTTAGAATTAGATAAAATACAAGCCCTGAATGCTTATTAAATGCGCTATAATTTTTGTTGCTATAATTTCTAGTCTAGGAGTTTCTGCTCAGTTATTGTCTCAGGTCGAATTAGATACGTGCAAAACATTCGAAAGTTTAGAGGCGGCGCTAGAAAATCCGGAAAAGGTATTTAAGCTAAAACTGCATCGAGATAAGTTAGCTGTATTCCCTGAGGAAATTTATCAATTTATTAATTTGCAATATTTGGATTTGAGTAAAAACAGACTTGCTGAAATTCCAGACTCTATTCGAGTACTAAAATACCTACAAGAGGTCAATTTCGCAAAGAATAAAGTAGTAAGTTTTCCGGAAGCACTGACTTTATGCAAGTATTTAAAGAAAATTGTTTTTAGTCAGAATGAATTGGATTCGTTGCCCAATTCAATTGGTAATTTGAATAAGTTGGAGCACCTGGATTTATGGAGTAATAATTTAGCCTATTTTCCCGCTGAGATGAACTCGCTTTCTAGCTTGAAAGTGCTTGATTTAAGAGGAATTAATTTGAATCGAGAAGAACAAAATTACATCAAAAGCCTAGTGCCCAATACGAAGGTCCATTTGTCACCAAGCTGCGATTGTGCCAAATGACGTCATTTTTGTAAAATGTGAAAAAATCCAACAGTTAGCTAGGTTAATTTAATGGTCAAAATGATTACATTAGATACAACTTTAGGGGTGCTTGTTTAATCGGGCTGAGAAATACCCTTATTACTTGATCCAGATAATGCTGGCGAAAGAAAAAGCACAAGGTCATCGCATCTTCCATTTTTATTTCGCCTCAAGATTTTAGCGATGACAATATACCTCAATGGTAAAAAATATACAGTTGACCAGAATTCTCTGGAGCATTTTTTAAAAGCACAATTTTTGTGGGAAAAACAAGGGATTGCCTTGGCAATTAATGATTCAATTGTTTCAAAAGCTAATTGGAAGAATGTCCTTCTGTATGAGAATGATAAACTATTAATAATAACAGCAACCCAAGGAGGATAAAAACATTTATCCTCTTTAAAATGAATAATATGTCAAAAAAGGAATCAATACCATCTTTGAGCTCAAAGATTACGAGAGATGCATTTCCTGCGTCTAAAAAAATCTATGTGAATGGGAGTATTCACAACAACATAAAAGTTGCCATGCGGGAGATTTCACTTTCAGACTCTAAACCGATGTTTTCAAATGGAGAATTTACAAAAGAAATAAACCATCCATTACCAGTTTACGATACCTCTGGTCCATATACGGATGCTGAAATCGATCTTGATGTGAAAGAAGGGGTTCCAAGAATTAGAGAACAATGGATATTCGATCGGGGCGACGTACGGAGATTATCAGATATTAGCTCAGATTTCGGAAAAGAAAGGTTGTTGAATTCTGATCTAGATCACTTACGTTTTGAGCACATAAAAAAACCATTATGTGCCAAGGAAGGGGCCAACGTAAGTCAAATGCACTATGCCAAAAAAGGAATCATTACTCCTGAAATGGAATATGTTGCAATAAGGGAGAATCAAAAACTACAGGAATATAAATCACTTACTAAACAGCATGCTGGTGAACATTTTGGTGCTCAAATTCCAAAAGAAATTACGGCTGAATTTGTTCGCGATGAAATCGCTAAAGGAAGAGCTATAATACCCAATAATATCAATCATCCCGAGAGTGAACCTATGATTATTGGCAGAAACTTTTTAGTGAAAATAAATGCGAATATTGGAAATTCTGCAGTCACATCCACGATAGAAGAGGAAGTAGAGAAGATGGTTTGGGCAACTCGTTGGGGTGCTGACACGGTAATGGATTTGTCAACTGGAAAAAACATTCATGAAACAAGAGAGTGGATCATTAGAAATTCACCAGTTCCAATTGGAACAGTTCCTATTTATCAAGCGCTGGAGAAGGTGAATGGAAAAGCAGAAGAACTGACCTGGGAATTATTTCGGGACACCTTAATAGAGCAGGCTGAGCAAGGAGTAGATTATTTTACTATTCATGCTGGAGTGCTTTTGCGGTATGTTCCAATGACTGCGAATAGAGTGACGGGAATTGTCTCTAGAGGAGGGTCAATCATGGCCAAATGGTGTCTAGCTCATCATAAAGAGAATTTCCTTTACACCCATTTTGAAGATATCTGTGCAATCATGAAGAAATATGATGTTGCATTTTCGTTGGGTGATGGGCTAAGACCTGGGTCAATTGCTGACGCGAATGATGCGGCGCAATTCGGTGAGTTGGAAACACTAGGAGAGCTTACAAAGATTGCGTGGGAGCACGATATTCAAGTGATGATTGAAGGTCCAGGACATGTTCCGATGCAAATGATCAAGGAAAATATGGACAAAGAAATTCAGGATTGTTTCGAGGCACCATTTTATACTTTAGGACCCTTAACAACAGATATTGCCCCAGGATATGACCACATTACTTCAGGTATTGGCGCAGCACAAATCGGTTGGTATGGTTGTGCAATGCTTTGCTACGTTACGCCAAAAGAACATTTAGGCTTACCAAATCGAGATGATGTAAAGAGGGGAGTGATTACCTATAAAATTGCGGCACATGCTGCTGATCTTGCAAAAGGATTTCCAGGAGCTCAGAACAGAGATAACGCCATGTCTAAGGCAAGATTTGAATTCAGGTGGGAAGATCAATTTAATTTGGCGCTAGACCCCGATACCGCTAAAGCTTATCACGATGAAACACTTCCGTCTGAAAATGCTAAAGTGGCACATTTTTGTTCTATGTGTGGTCCGCACTTTTGTTCTATGAAAATCAGTCAAGACGTTCGAGATTTTGCTAGAGCAAAAGGTATTACAGAGAACGATGCGTTGAAAAAAGGTTTTGAAGAGAAATCAAAAGAATTTCTGGAAAAAGGAGCAGACGTTTACCTAGATCCAGCAAAGTTAGTCAGTGAGGATTCTTAATTTGAGCAAAAGACCTTTCATATTGTCGATTGCGGGTTTTGATCCATCTGGTGGTGCTGGAGTAATTGCGGATGCGAAAACTTTCGAGCAGCACAACGTTCAAGGTTTGTTCGTTATTACTGCGAACACAATACAGACAGCTGTTAATTTCAATTCAGTTAATTGGGTAGACGATGCACTTATCCTAGATCAATTAAATTCTATTATGGATCACTATCCAATTGGATTTGTAAAGATTGGATTAATCAGAGATATAGCATTGCTTGAAAAACTAGTTCTATTACTCTTAGAAAAGGACGTGAAAATTATATGGGACCCTATATTAATTTCATCGTCTGGTTTTAAATTTCATACAGAGCTAGCGGGTCTTGAAAACGTTCTTAAGAAGATTCATTATATCACGCCCAATTGGTTAGAGATTAAAACACTAAGTGGCAAAAATGGTATTGATGGTGCAAAATCACTTTCGAGCTATACTAAGGTTTATTTGAAAGGCGGCCATTCTGAAAATTTTGGGAAAGACTATCTGGTTATACATGGAAATATTATTCCTTTTAATATGGCGAAGAAGGGATTTGAAAAGCACGGGAGTGGTTGTATATTCTCTAGTTCACTTGCGGCGAATTTGTTAAAAGGATATCCTGAAATTAAGGCCTGTCTTAGAGCAAAAAGATATACTGAATTGCGCCTTGCGAGTAATCGATCATTATTAGCTTATCATCACGTATGACATCTAAAGTAATTTATCACATATCGAATGGTATATCGCTATTAATATTAATAGCGTATTCTATGAATTTGGTCTGGGGCTGGGCAGGATACTGGGCAATTAATTTAATCTATATAATAGTGCCTGTAATCGTTGTTAATCAAGCGTTTAGATTTTGGGCAAAGAAATTAGATTCGCAAGTAATCAATCCTATAATTGCGATTAAAACGGCTAGGATTTTATATTATTCAGGAGCCATTATTTTCATCTTGGCTACCATTTCAATGATGTTGTTTTTACCATTAACGCGGCCTTTGGTATTGCTTTCAGTAGCGATAGAAATTGCTGCCTGGGTATGCTCTATTGGCCTTCAGCAAAAAGAAAAATTTGTTAACTCTGAAATTATTGATGATTTAGAATTATGAAAAATGTAGATCGGATATATCAGCTAACTAACTTATTGTCATTTCTAATTATGGCTTTATTGCTGTTGGATGCAATGCGCTTTTTTGATTCGTTTTTGTGGTTCAATGTTGATTGGGCTTTCGGTATTTTAATTGTGGTGATGTGCGTCTTCATTTTTCAAGCGAAACGGTTAAATGTCAAAAGCAATAATCCGAATCTGATATTTCCAATTTCCAAGTATGCCTATTTTGCCAGTTTCGTTGCTTTCTTTTTAGGTTATTTGGTTCTTGAAGCATATTCTTATGGACAAGTTGTAGCTTATGCTTTTGCTTTAGTGCTTGATCTTTTTAGCTCTATCTTTTCTATGGTCGTTATGTCTAAAATGAAAAAGAACATTAGATGATGACTAAACTGCAATACATTACGCAAAATTATCCTGGATGGACGCATTCCCAGCTGGCTCATGCTGCTTGTAAAGCAGGAGTGGGTTGGGTTCAGCTGCGTATGAAAGAGGAAAAGGAATCCGAGGTTATTGCTTCTGCCAAAGAAATTAGAAGTATTTGCAATTCTTTTAAGGCTACATTTATTTTAAATGACTTTGTGGAAATTGCAAAAGCCATTGATTCGGATGGTGTTCATTTAGGCACCAATGACATGTCAATTCAAGAAGCTAGACATGTGTTGGGCTCAGATAAAATTATTGGGGGAACAGCCAACACATTGAGTCAAATTGTGAAGCTAATTGAAGATGGGGCAGATTACATAGGACTAGGTCCATTTCGTCATACGGATACCAAGAAAAAATTAGATCCTATTATTGGAGCTTCTGGTGTAGAATCCATTTTATATGAGATGAAAAATCGAAAAATTGCGATTCCGATTTATGTAATTGGTGGAATCTGCATAGAAGATCTGGAATCTTTAAAAAAAATGGATGTGGACGGGATAGCCGTATCAGGTCTAATTACAAAAGCCATTGTTAATCAAACCGCTGAAACAGTGGTTAGAAAAATAAATAAAATGTATCCGCATAAGGTAGTATCTAAAGACAAAATTAAAATAGAATTATGAGACACTTACGTATTGCAAATGTAGAATTCTCATCCCGATTGTTTACGGGAACGGGTAAGTTTAGTGCCAATGATGTGATGGAAAAGGCATTATTAACATCGGGTTCAGAATTAGTAACTGTTGCACTAAAACGAGTTGATCTACAAACTGATTCTGACGATATTTTACGCCATCTTAATCATGCTCAGTTTAATTTATTGCCGAACACTTCAGGTGTACGAACGGCGAAAGAGGCAATTTTTGCTGCTGAATTGGCGCGTGAGGCATTGGAAACAAATTGGTTGAAATTGGAAATCCATCCGGATCCTAAATATTTAATGCCGGATCCAATTGAAACGTTGAAGGCAGCTACAGAACTGGTAAAAAAGGGATTTGTAGTATTGCCGTATGTGCATGCAGACCCTGTTTTGTGCAAGCGCTTGGAGGATATTGGTACGGCGGCTGTGATGCCTCTTGGAAGTCCAATAGGAAGCAATAAGGGCCTGCGCACGAAAGATTTTTTGGAAATTATTATTGATCAGTCGAATGTTCCTGTTATTGTAGATGCGGGTATTGGCGCGCCATCGCACGCAGCAATGGCAATGGAAATGGGAGCGGATGCTGTTTTAGTAAATACGGCCATAGCTGTAGCGGATGATCCCGTTAATATGGCCCTAGCATTTAAAATGGCTGTGAAGGCTGGGCGAATAGCATTTGAATCAAAATTGGGTAAGACGTTGTCTGAGGCGGAAGCCAGCTCACCATTAACGGCCTTTTTAGATTGATGACTTTTTACGATCAAATATCAGAAGTGAATTGGACACAATTAGGTGATTCGATTTATTCGAAAACTACTGCCGATGTTAAAGGTGCATTGGAAAAAGAGCAGTTCGATCTTGAAGATTTTAAAGCACTTATTTCTCCAGCCGCAGAACCATTTTTAGAATTGATCGCAAAAAAAAGTCATTTGAAAACGCAAAAGCGGTTTGGCAAGACCATTCAGCTTTACATACCTCTTTATTTATCCAATGAATGTCAGAATATATGCACGTACTGCGGATTTAGTATGGATGTGAAAATACCTCGTAAAACACTTTTAGACCATGAGATAATTGAGGAGGCTAAAATTATAAAGGAAATGGGGTACGACCACGTACTGTTAGTTACGGGAGAAGCGAATAAATCCGTAGGGTTAGATTACTTTAAAAATGCTATTCGTCTTCTAAAACCTTATTTCTCGAATATTGCACTTGAAGTCCAACCTATGGAGCAAAGAGATTATGAAGAGTTAATTGCCGAGGGACTTAATACTGTTTTGGTTTACCAAGAAACGTACAACAAGACCAATTATAAAATACATCATCCAAAAGGTAAAAAATCGAATTACAAGTACCGGGTAGAAACGCAAGACAGACTCGGTCAAGCCAAAATTCATAAAATGGGTTTAGGAGTTTTAATAGGTCTTGAAGACTGGAGGATAGATTCCGTTTGTAATGCTATGCATCTCCAGTATTTGGAGAAATGGTATTGGGAATCAAAATTCACCGTATCATTTCCTAGGTTAAGACCTTGTGCGGGAGGTGTGCAATTAAAATCACCCATTTCGGATAGGCAGCTTGTTCAGCTCATTTGTGCTTATCGATTACTTAATGAAGAACTTGAGCTTTCCATGTCTACAAGAGAATCAGCGTTATTTAGAGATAATATAATCAAGCTTGGTATTACATCAATTTCAGCAGATTCGAAAACAGATCCTGGGGGTTATGCGAATCCAAAACAGAATTTAGAGCAATTTGAAATAGATGATTCGCGGAGTACGGAAGAATTCATTGCAGTGATCAAGAGGAAGGGATATGACCCTGTTTTTAAAGATTGGGATATGAGTTTGCAATAGGTTTCTAAAAAATTTACCTCGGTCTTTTTGCTCATGTTTTATCCCCACCTTGAGGCCTTCTTACTTTTGTCTTTTAAGAATTGGCAGAAACCAATCTTTATATTTTCGAATGAACTAGGTTGAATCTGCTAAACAGCCATAGGTAGTTGGGAACTTAATTCATTTATTTTTTTCTGTATTTCAAGAAACCCTTCAACAGGATTATCGCTTGATTCCCAAATGTATCCCAGAACAGCAATACCATCAAAACCCATGCGAAATGCTTGTTCTATGTTATTGGGTTTGATACCTCCTAATGCATAAATGGTCTGAGGAGTTGATTTTATTGTTTTTTCAATTTCTCCAGTTTTGAATTTTCGCTTATGATAATTCTTAGAAATACTATCAAAGACAGGACTCAAAAACACATAGTCGTATTTGCCATCTTGTTTATTCACACTTTTAAGAGAATGGCATGATTTTGTAAACTTCATTTTTTTTCTAACCAATCGGCTAAAGGCAATTCTCAGTTTTTTAGAAATGCCTTTTTTTCTGTGTAGTCGAGAATGGTGTATTCCTTTGAGACCATAAATGGAGGCCAGCTCATGGTGACTGTGAACAATAATTCGGTTCTTGTATTCGTCCGGAATAGCTTGAATGTAATTCTCGAGTTCTTTAAACCTTGCCATGGGCTTTCTTAAATGAAAACAGGACAAGCCGTGTTCGAACATCTTAATTACATGTGGGATTTCACTGTTTAATTTATTTGCGGATGAAAAGACAACTATATTCATAAACCTTCATTTATCTTGGCAAAATCTTCAAGCAAGCTTAAGTTTTTCTCAATAGCAGTTCCAATAACAACAACATTAGCTCCTGCACTCCATTTTTCTTGAGCTTCCTCAATTGATCGAATGCCACCACCCACAATTAACGGAATTTTAATACGTTCAGAAACGGTCTCAATTATTTCTATTGACAAGCTATTGTTAGCACCACTGCCACAGTCTAAGTAAATGGCTCTCATTCCTAGTTGTTCTCCTGCTAATGCCGTAGCGGTAATAATGGCCACTTGATCTTTAGGAATCGGACACGTATTACTCATATAGCTGGCTGCGGTACTTTTTCCACCTTCAATCAATAAATATCCGGTAGGTAACACCGAAATACCTGACCTTGCTATTGCTGGAGCTGCAACAACATGTTGCCCAATTAAGAATTCTGAGTTTCGACCAGAAATTAAAGACAATAATAAAATGCCATCTGCTTGAGAAGAGATTTGCATTCCATTGCCAGGAAAAATGATTACGGGAGCAGCTGTTTTTCTTTTTAAAAAAGCAATGGTGTTTTCAAATAAATCATTGGCCATGAAACTTCCCCCAACAAGCACTAAGTCTACATTTGACGAATTAATTGCAGAAACAAGGTCAGACATTTGATCGACATTACTCCATTTGTCGGGGTCTACTAATACAGCAAGTTTTTTATCAGAAGTTTGTATTTCTAGCAATGAAAAAACGATTTAGTCAAATACGGTATAAACTAAAACATAATTTTCTAATATTTCGAATTTAAATTGATGTTTTCTGCGATACAATGGAAGATTAATGCTTGCTTTTAATTGATTAGGTGCTTGATTATCCCATTGGTCAAGCCTCATGTGTTCTTTGAAGAAAACTTTGGGGTCACCGTTTATTTTATACAAACTTTCTTTTACACACCACAAAAGGGTTAAATGTTTGATATTTTCGAAATCAATAATTTTTTTATCCTCGTCATTCACAAAACGATTTCGGATACGCAAGATTTTATTGTCAATTTTTTGAATGTCAATTCCTATGAAAGGTGTCGTACTAATAATGATAGCTACGTAATTATGGCTGTGCGAAATCGAAATTTGTTGTTCTTTTTCAAATAAATAGGGCATTCCGCCGGGTCGGTACATTATTTTGCAAGTGCCAATCAGCTTCGAGCAAAGTATTCGAACCGCTAAAAACTGCTTTTGTCTCTGCTGGTTTTTAAAAGACGCACATTTGTTCCGATCGTCGCTATCGATACCAACCATGTCAAGGAGTTGTGGAATGGTTTCTGAACAATGCCAAACTCCAAGTTTAGTGTCAACATTAATTTGATGTTCTTTGATTAGTGGCACTTCTTTTGTTTAATCGTTACTCGCGAAATTATTTTTTTTAATTTAGGGAACCAAAATTAGGACGAAAACCATGAATACATTGATACTTAAAGCTACAATTTGCATTTTCTTGAGCGTGGGTTCGCTTTTTAGCTGGAGCCAAGAACTTTTTCCTGTTAGAGTAGATGGCAAATTTGGATACATTGATAAAGGTGGTTCAATGAAAATCAGTCCGCAATTCCAAAATGCTTTTGATTTTCATGAAGGTTTGGCCAAAGTGAAAATTAACAAGAACATAGGCTACATTAATAATTCGGGAAAAGTTGTTGTAGAGTCAAAGTACAAACGCGGATCCGAGTTTAGTGAAGGTTTAGCTGCTGTGCGAAATGCAGAAGGTAAATGGTCTTATATTGATACTAAAGGGAATACTAAAATTACATTGGATTGTTCGTTTGCATATCCAATGCGTGGGGGAATGGGGAGGTTTCAGAAAGCTGGGAAAATTGGATTTATCAATAATTTAGGAAAGGTCGTTATTGAAGCTAAATTTTCTGCTGCTTATGATTTTTACGATGGCGTGTCCAGGGTGAGGAAAGGCAATAAGTGGGGTTTTATTGATAAAAAAGGTGTACTTGTCATTCAGCCAAAATTTGATATGGTGTGGGATTTTCATGAGGGGATGGCTAATTTTCGTAAGGGAGATGAGAAATCAGGTAAATGGGGTTTTATTGACGTTACAGGGAAAGAGGTAATTGCTCCACAATTTGATAAGGCTTTTTACTTTTCTGAAGGTAGAGCATTAATCCGAAAAGGAGGTTTTAGGGACGGCAAGTTTGGTTTTATTGATGTGGCTGGAAACATCATTATTGAAACTAAATATGATGGGGCATTTCATTTTAATAACGGATTAGCCTGCGTGGCCCAAGGGACTGGTAATTTAGTAAAATGGGGATTTATTAATCAAACAGGAAAAATAGTCATCGCAAGGCAATTTTCTAAGTCAGCAGATTTTCATAATGGTCTAGCAAAAGTTAGAGTAGGCGATTTTTCCACGGGAATTAAAGGGTACATCAATACAAGCGGTAAATTCATATTTAAAGAATAATACGCTATATCTAGCTAAAATAATTAGCACATTTCAATTAAATACTTTGGTTTTTAACTGTTTCGTTGTGAATGAACTAGTTAAATTGTACTTTTGCACCTGAAAAATTAAAACAGGTATTTGTTTGTTTTCGCTTTAGAAAAAAATAAATACAAATTAGATACGAAATGAGTGAAACAACAGAAAAATTACCTTACAAGGTAAAAGACATTTCTTTAGCAGATTGGGGTAGGAAAGAGATGGACCTAGCTGAAGCTGAAATGCCTGGATTAATGGCATTAAGACTGGAATATGGTGATTCTAAACCTTTAGCGGGTGCGCGAATTGCTGGGTGTTTACATATGACAATTCAGACGGCAGTTCTGATTGAAACTTTAACTGCTTTGGGTGCTGAGGTTACCTGGTCATCGTGTAATATTTTTTCAACTCAGGATCAAGCTGCGGCGGCGATAGCTGCTACAGGTGTCCCGGTTTATGCTTGGAAGGGCATGAATGAAGAAGAGTTTGATTGGTGTATAGAGCAAACTATTTTTGGATTTGAAGGTGGAAAACCGTTAAACATGATACTAGATGATGGCGGTGATTTGACAAATATGGTTTTTGATCATTACCCGGAGTTGTGTGCAGGTATTAAGGGCCTTTCAGAGGAAACGACTACAGGTGTTCATAGACTTTACGACAGAGTTAAAAATGGAACATTGGTGATGCCTGCAATTAACGTGAATGATTCCGTTACAAAATCAAAATTTGATAATAAATATGGTTGTAAAGAATCTTTGGTTGATGCAATCAGGAGAGCGACCGATACGATGATGGCAGGAAAGGTTGCCGTAGTTGCCGGATATGGTGATGTAGGAAAAGGTTCTGCTGCATCTTTAAGAGGCGCAGGAGCTAGGGTAATTGTTACTGAAATTGATCCAATTTGTGCGCTTCAAGCTGCTATGGACGGTTTTGCAGTAAAAACAATGGCGAATGCCATTGCGGAAGCAAACATAGTTGTTACAACCACCGGAAATAAAGACATCATCGTTGGTAAGCACTTTGAGGCAATGAGTGATAAAACGATTGTATGTAACATTGGTCATTTTGATAATGAGATTGATGTTGCGTGGTTAAATGATAATCACGGTTCATCAAAAGTTGAAATTAAACCACAAGTTGATTTGTACAACGTAAATGGTAACGACATCATTCTTCTTGCAGAAGGAAGATTAGTAAACCTTGGCTGTGCTACTGGTCATCCATCGTTTGTGATGAGTAATTCATTTACAAACCAAACGCTGGCTCAGTTAGAGCTTTGGAATAATTCAGACGCATACGCAAATGATGTCTATATGCTTCCTAAGCATTTAGATGAGAAAGTGGCTAAGCTTCATCTGGCTAAGATTGGTGTAGAATTAGAAGAGCTATCTAAGGATCAAGCTGATTATATTGGAGTGAAAGTCGAAGGTCCATATAAGCCTGAACATTACAGATATTAACAGATTAATTCTTATTAAAAAGCCTTCTCATTTAGGGAAGGCTTTTTTTATGAATTCAAATTTGTAATTATCAGCTTATCCTTCGAGCTTAAAACCAACACCATGTATATTGGTAATTTTAACCGCCTCATCTTCTTTTAAATATTTCCTTAGCTTGGTGATAAAAACGTCTAATGATCTTCCATTAAAGTAGCTGTCATCGCCCCATACGAGATTCAGAACTAAATTTCGTTCTACCACTTTATCCATATTCTCACATAATATTTTAAGTATTTCTGCTTCTTTCTTCGTTAATTTTTTTACTGCGCCTTGTCTTTGAAGGGTATAGTTAGATGCATCATATGTATATGATCCAATTGAGTAGGCCGTGCTTGAGGGATCAGTATCTTTAGATGAGGACCTCCTGAGAACGGCTTCAATTCTCAAGATAAGTTCTTCTGCACTAAAAGGTTTCGTAATGTAGTCATCAGCTCCAATTTTAAACCCTTTGATTTTATCCTCTACCATGGTTTTGGCTGTGAGAAAAATAATGGGAACTTGGCTATCGATTTTCCTTATGTCAGCTGCTACACCAAATCCATCTTTTTTGGGCATCATGATATCAAGTAAACAAAGATCGTACTTACCTTCACCGAAAGCTTTCAAACCGGCTTTGCCATCTTGGCTTAAGACCACATCATAGCCATTCATCTTTAAATTATCTTGTATTACAAAACCAAGATTCATATCATCTTCAACCAGTAAAATGGACGTCTTATTCTCCATAGTCATTTTATTAGGGGTAATGTTATTGTAAACGTAGAACCAATATTGGGTTCGCTTGTGGCAGTAATATTGCCATTATGAGATTTGAGTATTGATTTCACGTAAAATAATCCCAAACCAAATCCTTTTACGTCATGAATATTTCCTGTAGGTACACGATAAAATTTCTCAAAAACATGTTTCAAATCTTCCGATTTAATCCCCTTGCCGTTGTCTTGAATACTAACAATAACATTATCATGATCGCATAGTGTGTTAATGGAAATTTCTGGTTCTGCTGGCGAGTACTTGTTGGCATTATCTAGAATTGTTGCAATTACATTGGTGATGTGAAGTGGATCTGCTTCAATTTCAACATGCTGAGCATTCAGCTCAAAATGTAACTTTCCTTTTCTGTCCTGAATGGAAATTTCAAAGGTCTCGGCAATGTTTTTGATTACCGTATGAATATTAATAATGGATTTATTCAACTGTATTTCTCCTTTTTCTAGCTTTGCTAGCTGTAGTACTTTTTCTACCTGACCTTCTAATCGGTTGTTTTCAGCTTTAATAATTTTAGCATACCGTTTGATTCTTTCAGGGTCTTTGTGAATGTCTGTTCTTAAAAGAACATCTGAAGAAATGTGTATTGTTGAAATTGGCGTCTTTAATTCATGTGTCATGTTGTTGATAAAGTCGTTTCTCATAACAGATAATTTTTTCTGCCTTAATATAATTGAAATGGCATAAGTGAAAATGGCGACGATTAAAATAATAATGATTGATGTAATAGCTAATGAATAAGATATTTCACTTGCTTTTGATGGAGCACTTTCAATCCTATCGGGAAAATATACGCCAAAATAATGACCATCATGATCCCACTTTTGCTGGTTGGCAGATATGTTGTCTGAAATCTTCGTGTTTTTGCTTAAGCCCACATATTTGTCATAAATAATGGAATCCGAAAAGCAATCATAGATGCCGTATTCGAAGGATTCTTGAATATGTCTTTGTTGGAATTCAGAGATTAAAAAGTTCTCTAATAATTCATGACTAAGTGTGTCGTAGAAACTGACAACAAAATAATTTTTCGTAATCTGTTTTACGGGATCTAAATAAAACCCTGCAGCTTCATCATTCAGTAGAAGTAATTTATCTCTGACATTGGTTAGTGAAATATTTACTCGATTTTCAAACTGTTGATTTTCGATTTCAATGTTCTTTTTTTGTATGTCTATTGTTTGATTTTGGGTTTGTATGGATTTATTAATCCAAAAAAATTGCATTATGATTACTGCCAATAGAGCAATAGTAGCAAGCCAGATTACTAACCGGATGGATTTTTGTTTCACAAGTAGAAAATTACAGAATTATTGCTTGTTATCTAAGCATATAACATTTGGATAAGAATATAATTAACTTCTTCATCCTGTTGTGAGGAGAATTAAAATTCTCAGAAATGTTCAGAATACAATGATTTTATAGACAACTCTTCCAAAAACAAAACCCATGCAATTATTTGCATGGGTTTTTATAGTTACAGTTCCTGCTATCCTCATTCAATATTAAGGGAAACAAGTCCTGGTATATTGCAGTTGATTGAAATGATAATCTATTCAGATCACATCATTCCTGGCATTCCTCCTGGCATTCCTCCCATAGGAGGCATTGCAGCAGCCGGATCTTCTGGTTCATCTGCGATTACACATTCTGTTGTTAATAGCATAGATGCAATTGAAGCTGCATTTTCAATAGCTATTCTAGCCACTTTAGTAGGGTCAATAACACCAGCCTTTAACAAATTTTCAAATTTCTCAGTTCTAGCATTATATCCGAAATCACCTTTGCCTTCCTTCACGGCCTGAACAACTACGGCGCCTTCTCCACCAGCGTTAGCAATAATTTGTCTTAAAGGTTCCTCAATTGCGCGCTTAATAATAAGAATGCCTGTTGTTTCATCATCGTTGTTGCCAACGACCTTTTCTAGGGCACTCACAGCTCGAATATATGCTACGCCACCACCAGGCACAATTCCTTCTTCAACGGCAGCTCTTGTTGCTGCTAAGGCATCATCCACACGGTCTTTCTTTTCCTTCATCTCCACTTCAGTAGCAGCACCGACATAAAGTACAGCAACACCGCCAGCAAGCTTTGCTAACCTTTCTTGTAGCTTTTCCTTGTCATAGTCAGATGTCGTTGTTTCAATTTGAGCTTTAATTTGATTGGTTCTTGCAAGAATATCTTCCTTTGACCCTGAGCCACTAACAATGGTAGTATTGTCTTTGTCGATCTCTATTTTTTCACAAGTGCCTAACATGTCCATAGTCGCTGATTCTAATTTGAAGCCACTTTCTTCAGAGACAAGTGTTCCTCCCGTTAAAATTGCAATATCCTGGAGCATTGCTTTTCTTCTATCTCCAAATCCCGGTGCTTTTACAGCGGCTACTTTTAAACCACCTTTCAGCCTATTGACAACTAGCGTAGTTAAAGCGGCTCCTTCAATGTCTTCAGCAATGATTACAAGACCTC
>JABJPZ010000162.1 GCA_018663635.1 Crocinitomicaceae bacterium | reverse complement strand
TTTCGTTTTAATGCAAAAAAGAGCAGTTATTAGACTTAATTACCTTGCTCTACTTATTGTTTAGTGATTGTTGCTGTGCATGATCCCGTTCCACCTATCAATGGGATACCACTACTATCATAATTGAAGGTAACCGTCATTTCAGATCCCGCATTATTCATAGTTCCTGCACCATCAAAAATAACATCACCACCAATAGTGGTAATGGTTTGTGAAGGAAAAGTAATGACTGAACCACTTATTGTTGCAGTTGCCATACCACCAACAGCATTAAAAAAGTTATCAAACTGCAAACCATCTGATCCAGAAGCAACACCTTCTTGTGCTGTATTCAAAGGAAATGCAGTTGCTGAGCAATCTGAGGACAAACTATATGTACCGATATAATTACTTTGACTTATCACAACACTAACCGCCCTTGCCGCATTTGCTGCTCCATACTCATTTTCAGCAGTATATGCTACTTCAAATGATCCTGAAGATGATGTGTTAACGGCCGAAAGATCTGCGGTAACTGTTGCTACACTTTCATCTGGATTAATTGCCGTTGCACCAGCATCGGCGTACGTGCTACCAACCGTTACCGAAGCTGGATTGTTTCCAAGAATCGTTATGGTCGGAGGGTTCTTGTCTTTTTTACATGCAACAAACGCAATTATCAAAGCAAGGCTTAATAAGGAAATAAATTTTTTGTTTCTCATTGTTACGAATTTAATTTCTACGAAAATAATGAAAACCACTATATGTTTTTCGTTAAGGCAAATTTTCTATTCAATCAATTGTAAAATAGGTGTAAAAAAACAGCACCAACTTAGGAGGAGTTGGTGCTATTGTTTCGAGTTGAAACTTGTAGATGGCGTGTTAGTTATTAGCAGTAAGCAATATGGGGTTAATCTATATGAGCTACATCTCATTATAAACCAAATAAACACCCATTTGTAAAATCTTTAATCAAACCTGGTTTATTTGTTTGATTCATCAATAATACAAATATTTTTTTACAAAACAACGATTAAACAGAATATTATTTCGATTAAATACCATTTTTGTACGACAAATAGAATTTAGAACAAGGAGCTATCATCAGCTATAAAAGAATATATTCAAGAATTATTACATCTAAATCGGCAAAGAAAATCTGCCGAACAATCGCTAGAACACATCATCACAATCAAGTAGTTCGTTTAGAATTTCAGCATGTTAAATAATAGACCCAACTTGTCAATTATTGATACTCCAGGATTGACCGCGAAACCTACAGGCTATTAATCATATCTGCTCGATTATTTATACCCGATTTTTTGACTCAAAGGAACCTTACTCTTCACGAAATTACCCGTACCAAATGCCACTTCCTTACCAACATCGTTAAAGAGTGTAGCTGAAGCAGTAAACAAATTTTCAGATGAAAATCGAATTTCTCCAAATGCGCGCACCTTTCCTTCGGATACGGGTCTAATTAAATTAATGTTAAATGATGTCGTGAGAACGAAATAATCATCTACCACAGAGCTAACGGCGAAAAACGCTGCATCATCTAACATTTTGAAATAGACTGAACCGTGCATCGCGCCTAACGCATGAAAATAGGTCTCATTTACTTCCAAACCAACACTGCACCTTCCTTCAGAAATTGTTATGGAAGACGTTTCATAAAGCGCTTTATTGAAATTTGCTCCCAGGTACATACGCTCCAATTTGCGAAAATGCTCTGCGTTCATTTGGCCTCTTTAATTAGTTGGCAAAATAGAATCCACTTTTGTTTCAACCTCAGAATTTATAACATCCTTGGTTTTGGATTTCAAACCATTTAACAAATCGTCACCTTTTTCTTTAACTTCTTGACAAAACGTTTCTGGATACATGTATATATACACGTTTTCACCAACTAAAACGACGACCAATATCAATATGAGTAAACTTTTCATAAATCAAGGGTACAAAAAAAGGCCTTTTGAATTCATATCAAAAAGCCTTTTTATTAAAAGTTATTTGTTAAGATTAGCCTTGCAATTTCTTTTTCATTTCCAGCCACTTATCATCCATACCTAAACGGCCATATATTTGCTTCAATGCTGTCATCGTGTTGCGGTCTTCAGCATTTATACCGTGTGCCTTTTCCAAAACCGGCATGGCCTTATTCATTAATTCCTCCGCTTTTTTTACTTTCTCATCCTGCAGCACTACGTCTGTTAACGTCTGTTCTTCATCATAAATCTCAACAGCTTGATTAAAATAGGACACTCCTTTAGAATACAATCCATCAAAATAGTTTGGATCAATTGCTAGTGCTGCGTCGTATGCTTTTTCCGCATCTGCGTATCTTTTAAGATTATCATAAATGGTTCCTATTGAAAAATGAAGAACCGGGTTATTAGGTTCTTTCGCAATAACTTTCGCCATACTCTCCTCCGCTTTGGCATATTGTTCGGAAAGTAAATATCCATTCAATTGTTCTTTTACCAAATCCATATTGCCGGGATATTTTTCAAGAGCCTGCTCAATAGTAACCCTCGCCAAATCAGATTTCCCTTGTTTCGTTTGTGTTTGCGAAAGCAAAACGTGCGTTAAAGCTCCTTGATACCCAAGATCCGCGCACCTTTTATAATATATTTCTGCCTCATCGTATTTCTCTAATTTTTCACAAGCCAATCCTGCATTGTAAAAAGATAGTGAATCTGACAACTCTATCAAGTCAGCTATATCTGAGGCGCCTTTGAAAGCCTCATAGGCCTCATTATAATTCTTGTCATTAAAAAACTGCACACCAGTGGATGCCAAGCCCCACCTCATCAAGTTCATTTTTTGCTTTAACACTGGCCAATGTTCTTTTTTAGCGTCTGTTTCTTTACATTTTCTAGCAGAACCAAATACCGCATCTTCCATCTGTTTGGCATTTTTTTCTACATCTGTCTTTACTTCGGCATCGGCTCCCGCCATCATCATATAAGTAATGTAAATATCACACCTATATCTCCATAACTTGGGGATATCACGTGATTTTAGAGCTGGCGCAGCAGTTTGCTTATCATGAGCTGCATCAATATAATTCTTCGCAGAAATAATTTTTCCTTTGACTTTTGAAAAGTCACTTGACTTTTGTGCTTCCGGCAACATTTTCTGAGCAGAATTAAATGCCAAAGCCGCCGATGTTAAGTCTTTTCCCTGACCAAAAGCCAGCGATGTTAGACCCAGCATGCAAATTACAATAAGTGTTTTTTTCATTTTGATTTTCATTTAAATGCTTTGAAAGCACTATTTATTGATATGTGATTCAAAAGTATAATTTAATCCATAATCCCTGTAACAATTACTTTGCCAATTATAATCGGAGTATTGAATGAGGCATCACCCAAAGAAAAAAGGAACTACTAGAATATATATTTAAACCCTATTCCTCTTCTGAATTACCAGCTTCATTGCCAGCTTCATTGCCAGCATTTTCTGAGTCAATTGGATTGCCTTCCTCATCAACATCACTTTCGTCATCATCACTTTTTTCTACTTTAGCCACAGATGCAATCTCATCAGAACCTCGCAGATTAATTAAACGAACCCCCTGAGTAGCCCTACCCATTGTACGCATACTTTCCACATGCATTCGAATAGTGATACCCGATTTCGTGATAATCATTAAATCATCGTCATCAGACACAATCTTAATGGAACACAGATCACCCGTTTTATCAGTAACATTTAATGTTTTCACACCTTTACCACCTCTATTAGTGATTCTGTAAATTGGCTCACCGTCTTCCGGATCGTTAAGAAAAGTTCGTTTACCGTACCCTTTTTCAGAAACAACAAGTATGGTGTCGCTTGATTCATTTTCAACGCATACCATACCAATCACATTATTCCCCGGACCTACATCAACTCCACGCACACCAGAAGCAGTTCTACCCATTGCACGCACTTTCTTTTCGTTAAATCGAATCGCACGGCCGGAATTAACAGCAAGAAGAATTTCATTCGACCCATTGGTTAATTTCGCTTCAAGTAATTCATCTCCTTCACGAATGCCAATTGCATTGATTCCATTAGTCCTAGGTCTAGAATAGGCTTCAAGAGCAGTTTTCTTAATCACCCCTTTCCTTGTACACATCACTATATAATGTCTATCCACCAACTCATCAACCGCATTCGCTAATCCACTATCAACATCTTCCTGAGTAGCAGGTCTTTTTATATATTCTTCAGATTTAACATCACCGGTATTAATATATGCCATTACCTTATCATCTGGCTCTATATTTACCAGGTTCTGCATTGCTCTACCTTTCGATATTTTATTTCCCTCAGGAACCTCAAATACTCGCATCCAAAAACACTTTCCTTTCTGAGTGAATATTAACAAGTAGTTATGATTAGTTGCTACAAATAAATGTTCTAAGAAATCTTTATCTCTCGTATTACTTCCTTTAGAGCCAACACCGCCTCTGTGCTGAACTTTGTATTCAGCCAAAGAGGTTCTCTTGATATAACCAGCATGCGATATAGTAACGACCACTTCCTCATCTGGAATTAAATCTTCAATTCTCATTTCGCTTGCCGAATACTCTATTGTTGAGCGCCTTTCATCTCCGTACTTATCCCTAATCTCTTCAAGCTCTGTCTTGATGATTAACATTCTTCTGCCTTCATTTCCTAGAATATCTTTGAGGTCAGTAATTTTTTCAATGAGCTCATTATATTCCGTTCTGAGTTTGTCTTGCTCTAATCCCGTAAGTTGACGCAGCCTCATTTCTACGATAGCCCTTGACTGAAGATCAGAAAGCTCAAATCGTTCGATGAGTTTTTCTCTTGCCTCCTCAGGGCTTTTTGATGCCCGAATCAGTGCAATCACTTCATCTATATTGTCAGAAGCAATTATTAATCCTTCCAGAATATGCGCTCTTTCTTCCGCCTTTCTTAATTCATATTTTGTCCTTCGGACGACAACCTCATGCCTATGTTCAACGTAATGATGAATCATATCTCTCAGGTTGAGCGCAACCGGCTTGCCATGAACTAATGCAATATTGTTAACTGAAAAAGACGACTGCAGCGCCGTGTATTTGTACAGTTTGTTTAAAACTACGTTTGGAATCGCATCTCTTTTCAACTCATAAACAATCCGCATTCCGGTTCTGTCTGACTCATCTCTAATGTCTGATATGCCGTCTATTTTTTTGTCATTAACTAAATCAGCCGTTTTCTTAATCATATCGGCCTTATTGACCATATATGGAATTTCGGAAACAATAATCGCCTCTCGACCTTCTCTGATTTCTTCGAATGTTGACGTACCACGAATAACTACTCTACCCCTTCCCTCTTCAAATGCAGCTTTCACACCTTCATAGCCATAAATCGTTCCTCCTGTTGGGAAATCTGGAGCTTTCACGTATTCCATTAAACCAGCGACATCAATGTCTCTGTTGTCAATGTATGCGATCGTACCGTTAATAACTTCTGTTAAATTGTGAGGAGGCATATTAGTTGCCATACCCACAGCTATACCAGACGCACCATTAACCAATAAATTTGGAATCCTAGCAGGCAAAACTGTCGGCTCACTTAAAGAGTCATCAAAATTAGGTCTAAAATCAACTGTTTCCTTATCCAGGTCAGCGAGCATTTCCTCGGCTATTTTACGTAATCTTGCCTCAGTGTAACGCATAGCTGCCGGACTATCTCCATCTACAGAACCAAAGTTTCCCTGGCCATCTACCATTGGATATCGGAGCGACCAGTTTTGTGCCATTCTCACCATCGTGTCATAAACCGATGTATCTCCATGAGGATGGTATTTACCCAATACTTCACCGACAATCCTTGCGGACTTCTTATACGGTCTGTTTGAGAAAACACCAAGATCTTGCATTCCATAAAGCACTCTTCTATGCACAGGCTTTAAACCATCTCTAACATCCGGCAAAGCCCTCGACACAATCACAGACATTGAATAATCGATGTACGCGGACTTCATTTCTTCCTCTATGCTTACCGGAATAATTCTTTCTCCTTCTGCCATTCTTTCACTATTTTAAAATTTGCACACTTTTTGATGTAAAATCAGCATCGAAAGTACGGAAACTCATGATTTTTCACACCTTATATATAAAGAAAATTGTTCACAAAATTCTGTTAATAAGATGCTGCATGAATTCCCTAGTTTAAATTGAGTATTTCTAACTTTGAATTTAGTAGTATTTCATTGTAGAATTAGTATAAATTTGATGTAAATTGTGATAGGAGGTTATTATGGAAGCGAAGTTTTCACCAAGAGTTAAGGATGTCATCACTTTCAGTAGAGAGGAAGCGCTAAGGCTTGGTCATGAATACATAGGAGTTGAGCATTTATTGTTAGGCATCATACGAGAAGGTGAAGGCGTAGCTGTGAAAATCCTGAAGGAAAGTGGCATTGATCTGAAAGAATTGCGCCAAAAAGTCGAAAACGCGGTCCAATCAAACAATAGAAAGTCCGTGAATTTAGGAAACATTCCGTTAGTAAAGCAAGCTGAAAAGGTTCTTAAAATCACCTATCTCGAGGCAAAGCTGTATAAAAGCGCCATGATTGGAACAGAGCATCTATTGCTATCCATTTTGAAAGATGAAGATAATATCGCGACGCAAATACTTAATAAACTTAAATTGAATTACGACAAAGTGAAGGACGAACTAGATTATATGACTGGGGAAAGTAATGAAGATTTTAAAGCGGATTTTCCAGGTAGCGAAGATGAAGATGAAGGCGAAGAGGAAACATACGGACCTGGTGGTGGCAGTGGTGGCAGTGGCAGAAAAGCAGAATCCAAATCAAAAACACCAGTTCTTGATAATTTTGGAAGAGACCTTACGCTTATGGCGGAAGAAGATAAATTGGACCCAATTGTTGGTCGCGATCATGAAATTGAGCGTGTTTCTCAAATTCTATCCAGAAGGAAGAAAAACAATCCAATTTTAATTGGAGAACCAGGAGTTGGTAAATCAGCAATAGCGGAAGGGCTTGCATTGCGTATTGTACAACGCAAAGTGTCAAGAGTTCTCTTTAACAAGAGAATTGTTTCACTAGATTTAGCCTCGTTAGTGGCTGGGACCAAATACAGGGGCCAATTTGAGGAAAGAATGAAAGCCGTTATGAATGAGCTCGAAAAAGATAGAGACATCATTCTATTCATAGACGAAATTCATACTATAATTGGCGCTGGTGGTGCTTCCGGTTCTTTGGATGCATCGAACATGTTCAAACCCGCCTTAGCGCGAGGTGAGCTGCAGGCAATAGGAGCTACCACACTGGATGAATATCGTCAATATATTGAGAAGGATGGAGCGCTAGAACGACGGTTTCAAAAAGTGCTGGTTGAACCAACCACACAAGAAGAAACTTATCAGATTTTAAATAATATTAAGGGAAAATACGAAGATCACCACAGCGTTACATATACAGATGATGCTATCAAAGCATGCGTTAAATTAACTGCAAGATATATACCAGACAGACATTTGCCAGATAAAGCAATCGATGCATTGGACGAAGTAGGATCAAGAGTGCACATTACTAACATCAATGTTCCTCAAAACATTATTGATATAGAGAACCGAATTGAGGAGGTTAAAGAAGAAAAAAATCAAGTTGTAAAGTCACAGCGATACGAAGAAGCTGCAAGATTAAGAGACTCTGAACGAAAACTTTCCGAAGAACTGGAAACTGCCAAAAAAGTTTGGGAGAACGAGTCAAAAATTAAAAGAGAACTTGTTTCTGAAGAAAATGTAGCTGAAGTTGTTGCGATGATGACTGGCGTTCCTGTAACCAGAATAGCTGAAAAAGAAAGCAGCAGACTTGTTAAAATGAGCGACAACTTAAGCGACTCCGTTATTGGCCAAAATGAAGCGATTAAAAAAGTCGTTCGAGCTATACAACGTAACAGAGCGGGCCTAAAAGATCCAGAAAAACCCATAGGCTCTTTTATATTTTTAGGTCCTACCGGTGTTGGTAAGACTCAATTTTGTAAAGAGTTAGCAAAATACATGTTTGATTCTGAAGAAGCTTTAATAAGAATTGATATGTCTGAATACATGGAGAAGTTTGCTGTTTCGAGGCTAATTGGGGCACCTCCAGGCTACGTAGGATATGAAGAAGGAGGACAACTTACGGAAAAAGTAAGAAGACGTCCCTACTCTATTGTTTTATTGGATGAAATTGAAAAAGCACATCCAGATGTATTCAATTTGCTTTTACAAGCACTTGATGACGGTCGGCTTACGGATAGCCTAGGCAGAAAAATTGATTTCCGAAATGTTATTATCATTATGACATCGAATATTGGTGCACGACAGCTACAAGATTTTGGAACTGGTGTCGGTTTCGGAACAAAAGCAAAAGAAAATCAAAAAGAGGATGAATCTAAAGCAATCATTCACAATGCACTTAAAAAAGCTTTTGCTCCTGAATTTTTAAATCGAATTGATGACATGATTCTATTTAATTCCTTAGGCAGAGAAGAGATTCATAAAATAATTGACATTGAATTAGCTAAACTTTTTAGCAGAGTTTCTGAACTTGGATTTAAAATTCAATTAACGGAACAAGCAAAAGATTATATTGCTGAAAAAGGATTCGATGCTAAATTTGGTGCTAGGCCCTTAAAACGTGCTATTCAAAAATATTTAGAAGACCCATTAGCTGAACAAATCATACAAGCGAAATTGGAGGAAGGTGACACGTTGAAAGTGGACTTGAATAAAGACAATGAAATCGCTGTTAAAATTGCAAGAGCGAAAAAAGCTGCAGGTAAAGCAAAAGCATCAAAAAAACAAGATAATAAAGACAACACGAAAAACGAAAACAATCCCGATCAAGAACCAAAATCGGAATAATTTCAAAACGGATTTGTATTTTAATGCCTGGTTGGTAGAATGGTTTTAAAACCAAATCCAACAGCAAAAATATGTGTTGGACCTACGCTATCTATTGGCAATCCTGTTGCAAAAGAATTTAAACATAAATTATTTGAACCAAAGTGCGCAAGAACAAGTTGGTAAGACAATAAAATACCAAAAGACAATGTTTCAGAACTTTTTATTTCTAATGAAACGGACGGTTTAAAATTATAACCGTTTTCTTGATGAAATTTATCTCCCGTTTTTGTGTTGCATGTTTCACTAGAAACTAGCATTGCACAATAGCCCAAATCAACTGAATAATCAACACTAAATTTATTTTCTGGCGACAACGTATATCCTAACGTAATACCTGCCCCTGCTATTTGCATAGCTGCGTTTGTTGTTTCTGGAATAGACGTATCATCAAAACTAAAATATTCGTGTGCTAAATAGACGCCACCGTGCAATGATTTTGTAAACGCCAAATTAAACGAAAACGTTAAATCTGAAACCCCACTCATGTGAGTTTTAAATGCATAATTACCTAATGGCGTTGGTAACTGAAAATTTCCTTTTATAAAAGGAGCATCCATTTTCTTTTCTTGACCATGCGCCAAGCTAAAAATACCAGATAAAATTAATATAGAAATTACATACTTCAAATAGCTGAATTTTTCACTTTGAACACTTTAGTAATTTTTTGAAGCTCCGTTTTAAGCTGATAAAAATAAATTCCGTCAGGCAATGTTTTGGTATCAAATTCTACTGGATAATCACCAGCTTCTCTTTCTTCATCTATTAACACGTTTAGTTCATTTTCATCTTTGTCCACAATCGAAAATTTCACATTCGTAGCAGCCTTAAGTATAAAATAAAATTGGATTTGACCTTTTGCTGTCTGATTATTTAATAAGGTATATAATTCTGCAAATTGTGTGTTTTTACCTTTAATCTTTCCGGTACTGATAATATTTAACAGATACCTGTAGCCAATAAGCAACAAATAAATTGCAGCTAAGATGGACAATCCTGCAACAACATTAATAAGAACTCTATCCCAGTCAATCATTATGCTAAATTAATTGAAATCATTGGCGTAGCGTGCTTCATTATTAATAATTTCTACTAAGATTCGTAGATTAAAAGAAAAAATAGGATACTTGCTGCCAACAACGCTATTCTATCGATTCTTAATAAATCTCGACATAATCGTTAAATTGTGCAAATTCTATATAATTTCACCCTGAAACAGACGTTTGTAAGCTATGAAACAACTAAGCTATTTCTTTTTACTATTTGCTTTGAGCGCATGCGGACAATCCGACAAACTGGAACGAACAGAGCCATTCCATATTACTACTGATGATTATTGGAAAGATTCTTTAACCCCGGAGGAGTTTTACATCCTTCGAGAACAGGGTACAGAACGTGCTTTTAGCGGTGAATATTGGAATTTTAAGGGAAACGGAATGTTTGTCTGCAGAGCTTGTCAGCTACCCTTATTTAATTCCAATACAAAATATAAAAGTGGGACAGGATGGCCAAGCTTTTTTGACCAGCTGGGTAATAACGTTGAAATACAAACTGATCAAAGTTTAGGTTATAGCAGAAACGAAATACATTGCACACGTTGCAAGGGGCACTTAGGTCATGTTTTTGAAGATGGTCCCAAACCTTCTGGCAAAAGGTATTGTGTTAATTCGCCTTCCATTCTTTTCCAAGAGATTAAATGATTTTTAAAGATTTTGTCCTTTGCTTATATACAGCTTTGAATGAAGAGCTTCCTGGTCTGTCTGCCCATGCCAAAATGGCTCCAGGAAAAAGGCCATCCGCGTCTACTATTTATAAACAAGGTATTTCGCCTAAGCAAAGTGCTGTTCTAATCCTTTTTTACCCAGTTGACAATAAACCGCATTTTTGCCTGATTCAAAGACCTTCCTATGTAGGAGT